>CAJWIB010000243.1 GCA_913041095.1 uncultured Rhodospirillaceae bacterium
TCGGCGCCACCACACTTAAAGAATACCGCCAAAATGTTGAGAAAGATGCGGCTTTGGCCAGGCGTTTTCAGCCGGTCTTTATTGCTGAGCCGACGGTTGAAGATACCATTTCGATCTTGCGCGGCATTAAAGAGAAATACGATCTCCATCACGGCGTACGCATCACCGATGCGGCCCTGGTAGCCGCCGCAACACTTTCCAACCGTTATATCACCGACCGCTTCTTGCCGGATAAAGCGATCGATCTGATGGATGAAGCCGCCAGCCGCTTACGCATGGAAGTCGATTCCAAGCCCGAGGAGATCGATGAGCTCGACCGCCGTATCATTCAGCTTAAGATCGAGATGGAAGCGCTCAAGAAGGAATCCGACAAAGCCTCGCAAGAGCGCCTGCTGTTATTGGATGAAGAACTCGGCGGGCTCGAGGATAAATCCGCTACCCTCACCGAAAAGTGGCAAAGCGAAAAGAGAGATATCGCCAAAACCCAGAAACTCAAAGAACAGCTGGACCAGGCGCGTAGTGCTTTGGATAAAGCCTTCCGCGAAGGCGAATTGGAAAATGCTGGTGAGCTGCAGTATAGCCTGATCCCCGGCCTTGAAGAAAAACTCGCCGCCACCGAATCGTCGGAAGGCCATAGTATGGTACAAGAATCCGTCACCGGAGAACAAATTGCCTCGGTGGTCTCCCGCTGGACCGGTATTCCGGTCGACAAAATGATGCAGGGCGAGCGGGAGAAATTAGTAGAAATGGAAGAACGCCTGGGCACTCGCGTGATTGGCCAGGAAGAGGCCTTGGCTGCCGTCTCGAACGCCGTCCGCCGCGCCCGTGCCGGACTGCAAGATGCCACCCGACCCTTGGGCTCGTTCTTATTTATTGGCCCAACCGGCGTTGGTAAGACAGAGCTCACCAAAGCTTTGGCTGAGTTCCTGTTTGATGACGAGGCTGCACTATTGCGCATCGATATGTCCGAATATATGGAAAAACACGCGGTTGCCCGGCTGATCGGCGCGCCACCTGGTTATGTCGGCTATGATGAGGGTGGCGCACTAACCGAAGCCGTCCGCCGGCGGCCCTATCAGGTAATTTTGTTTGATGAGGTCGAGAAAGCTCATCCGGATGTCTTTAATATTTTGCTGCAAGTGCTGGATGACGGCCATCTCACCGATGGCCAAGGCCGCACGGTTGATTTCCGCAACACGTTGATCATCTTGACCTCGAATTTAGGCGCTGAAATATTAGCCAACCAGGAGGAAGGCCACGATTCAACCGAACTTAAAGATGTTGTCATGGAAGCTGTCCGCGCCGCGTTCCGGCCAGAGTTTCTTAATCGTCTCGACGAGATTGTGCTGTTCCACCGGCTTTTCCGCGACCATATGGATGCTATTGTTGATATTCAATTAGGGCGCTTGCGCGAACGCTTGGCCGACCGCAAAATTATCCTGGCGGTTGATCCCGCTGCCCTCGCCTGGCTGGCCGATACCAGCTATGATCAGGTTTATGGCGCGCGTCCGCTCAAACGGGTGATCCAGCGCAGCCTCGAGAACACCCTCGCCAGTCTGCTTTTGGAAGGCAAAATCAACGATGGCGAAACGGTAGCTGTCAGCGCCGGTGATAAAGGTCTTGTCATTAACGGCGAAATCGTCCAGGAACAAGCCGCCTAAAAGTTAATAACTCAACTGTTGAGTAATTAACCTTTTACTTCGCCAGGATGAGCTTCTTGGTTCGCTGCGCAACTTTTTTGGATTTGGGCAGATCTGCCAGCTTAATCTCCGTCGCCGCTCTGACGTTCATGAATCTTGCCAATTCTTTACCCTTGAGATGTTTACCAGACGGCATTTTAACCCGCATCGGATTGGTTTGGCGGCCACGGTGCAGGATCTCGTAATGCAGATGCGGCCCGGTAGAGCGGCCGGTCGAACCGACATAGCCAATAATTTGCCCCTGGCGCACCCGTGAGCCCCGCCGGACAGAGCGGCGAAAACTTTTCATGTGACCATAGGCGGTTGAATATTCGGAATTGTGGCGAATACGAACGTAATTACCGTAGCCGCCGTTGCGTGCCCGATAGACCACGGTACCGGAACCGGCGGCAAAAATCGGCGTGCCGCGCGGCGCGGCGAAATCAACGCCGCGGTGCATTTTGTTATAGCCCAGCACCGGGTGGCGGCGGCGGCCATAGCCGGACGAAAGCCTGGCACCATTGATCGGCGTCCGCATGAGAGCCTTGCGTGCAGATCGGCCTTTAGGGTCGAAATAATCGCTGAAACCCTTTTTGCCCGTAAAAAGATAGAGTGGATTATCCGTTTTACCCAGTTTCAGATTGGCGTAGAGAATATTGCCATAGCGGGCAAATTCTCCCTTTTCGGTAATCTTGCGCTCATACATGACGTCGAACTGATCACCGGCGCGAATGCTGCGCTGAAAATCAACATCCCAGGAATAAATCCGGATAAGCTCCATCAGCACCAGCACCGGAACTCCGGCATTGACGGCCGACAGGTAAAGACTAGAACTAATTTTGCCACTTGCCCGCGCCAATTTTGTTTCAATGGCCTGCTTGATGTATTTTGCGGTGAATTTGTCGTCATCAAGCTGGTAGACCGTATATTCCCGGAAGAGATCAGGGTGCACGGTAATTTGTTTGAGCTCACCCTTCGCTGCATCTGCATCATCTGGTTCCAACAATGCCGCTGGTTCAAAGACAAACTCGATATCCTGGCCCGGCCGGAGACGTTTAGGGTTGTAAATTTTGCTGAGAGCTTGAATGGCCTTAATGGCATTGCCCCTCGTCAATCCCGCTTTGACAAAAATATCCATCAAAGTATCGCCTTTACGGACTTTGATATTTTGCACAACTGGTTGCGGCAGCGGTGCCAAATCCAGCATATCGATCGGCGCGCTTGCTCTCAAATCAAGGGCAGCCTGGGTCAAGCCATTTGTCGCGTTGTTGTCAAGCAACGCCGCATCGGACGGTCCCCATTCAAATATCCACAAGGGCAGCACCACGGCAACAACAGTTAAAGCTGCCAAGGGCAATCGTCTCATTAACACAAACTTTTCTTTCCAGCTCATTTACCAGCTAACTGGTTATCCAGATTAATCATTAGGATGGCAGCGGGTATGCGGGGTGAATGAACGTTTGTCAAGATGCTCAATCAGGGTAATTTAACGGCGTTGCATTTCCTACCACGACCTCCGTCAATGGTGGCCTTCCCTATGAGGGTATCCCAAACGAACGGATATATAATGAGAGGAACTTCTTAAGGATTGGTTTTCACCAGATACCTAACAAAAAATCAGCCTTGCAAAATGTCTCAGCGCGTCAAATTGTTAAATTCTCTCAGTTAAATTCTCTGACTGATTTTCTGCGTAACGCTTTCCCAATTCCGACCGGCGGCAACGAGGCAGGAAATGCCGTCGGGCCGTGTAACGATCATGGACCAAGAGCCGTCAGCCGATGAAAAGACTTCAACGACCGATCCACTATTGGCGAGACCGATTGAGTTCCGGGATTCCTTATAGTCATCGGAAAGTGAAGAAACGATGGTGTTGCGTTCATCACAGACAACGGGTGCACCGTTATTGGCAAGACCCTGGGCAGCAACCGGACTGGTGACAAAAACGGTGACGGCGGCCAGTAATACCGGCAAGGTGCCGAAAACGGTGATAACAAAGGCGCATATTTTCATCAGTTTCATCATGCTTGAACGATAATTACTTCAGCGCTGTATTTCAGGAAATATTTTGAGAGGAATTACTACAAATGGAGTCCAAACATTGCCAAGACCAAAGGCAGCGCGGATAAAAGACTGAAAATACATCAAAAATTCAGATATATTTAAGCCTATGTTTAAGTATTAATTGCAATTCAGTTAATTAACTTTATGAGCATCGTAATTTAGCAGTATATTAGAATTAACTGATTAATATATAATTTTGATAACTTATTGTTAAACATAGTTAAATTGTATTTTATTTTTTAGTTTTATGCTTTTTTTAGGAAATAAAGGGTGCCTGCAATTTTAAACAAAGCCTTGTTTACCCCTCAAATCAAACGTATATAGCTGCAGAATTACTCATAAAGGTTGGATCACTTTTTACATTTGTAATAAAATGCGACGCTAAAAATGAATAAAATAGATAAAAACTATAGCGTGCCGGCCCTGGAACGGCCAAAACTTACCGCTCCGAACGGTGAGACCAATATTTTACTGCATTCATGCTGCGCGCCTTGTGCCGGCGATGTGATGGCGGAATTAACGCGCTCTGATATTGAGTACACGATCTTGTTCTATAATCCGAACATTCACCCGCTCAAAGAATATGAGATTCGCAAAGACGAGAATAAACGTTATGCCGATAAGCTGGGCGTGTCCTTTGTCGACCTCGACTACAACAAAGAGGATTGGTTTGATAGAGTCGAGGGCTATGAACATGAGCCCGAACGCGGCTATCGCTGCACGCTCTGCTTTGATATGCGGTTCGAGCGTTCAGCGCTTTTTGCCGCAGAAAACGGTTTCAAGGTATTTGCATCTTCACTCGGCACCTCGCGGTGGAAGAATCTCGAGCAAATAAACGGCTGCGGTGAGCGGGCGGCTTCACGCTATGACGATCTCACCTATTGGACGTTTAATTGGCGCAAAAAAGGCGGCGCCAACCGGATGATCGACGTTTCCAAACAGGAAAAGTTTTATCAGCAGGAATATTGCGGCTGTGCCTATAGCCTCAG
>CAJWIB010000244.1 GCA_913041095.1 uncultured Rhodospirillaceae bacterium
GAAATCGCTATTCGTATTATGCGAGCAGCGACGGAGCTCAGCATCTCGACAGTGGTGATCTATTCCCGTGAGGACCGCTTCGCGCTACACCGCTATAAAGCGGATGAAAGCTATCTGGTTGGTGAAGGCAAAGGCCCAATCGAGGCTTATTTCGATATTGAAGATATTATCCGCATCGCCCTTGAAGCAAATGTCGATGCCATCCACCCAGGTTACGGATTTTTGTCCGAGAATCCCGATTTCGCTGACGCGGTGGTTAATGCCGGTATGATTTTTGTTGGCCCTACCGGCGACACTATGCGCAGTCTCGGTAGTAAAGTGGCGGCACGTAAGTTAGCACTAAAGGCCGGCGTGCCGGTAATGCCGGCAACCGACCCCCTACCAGAATTGCCCGAGGGCAAAGCTGAGATCAAAAAACTCGCCGAAGGCATCGGCTATCCGGTGATATGTAAAGCGACCTGGGGCGGTGGTGGCCGTGGTATGCGGGTGATCGAAACTGCGGATGATCTAATTAGTTTGGTCGAGCAAGCGAGCCGGGAAGCGAAAGCGGCGTTCGGCAATGGTCAGGTTTATCTTGAAAAACTGGTGCGTAATGCCCGCCATGTCGAAGTTCAGATCATGGGTGACCTCTATGGCAATATGGTGCATATGTTTGAGCGCGATTGTTCGGTGCAACGCCGTCATCAAAAAGTCGTTGAGCGCGCACCCGCCGTCTTCTTGGACGATGAGGCGCGGGAGTTTCTCTGCCAGCAAGGCATTACGATAGCTAAAACCGCTGATTATCAATGCGCCGGAACAGTCGAATTTCTTCAGGATGTCGATAGCGATGAGATTTACTTCATCGAAGTAAACCCGCGCATTCAGGTCGAGCATACGGTAACCGAAGAGGTCACCGGCATTGATCTGGTCCAAGCCCAAATTCTTATTGCCGGCGGCGGTAAAATTGGCGATATCCAAGCCAGTGGTGTGCCGGCGCAGGAAGATATCCGCCTCTATGGCCATGCGATCCAATGCCGGGTGACAACGGAAGATCCGGAGAATAATTTTACGCCCGATTATGGCCGCCTTACGGCCTATCGTAGTGCCGCCGGTTTTGGTGTTCGCCTTGATGCCGGCACTGCCTTCACCGGCGCTTTGATCACGCGCTATTACGATTCCTTGTTGGTTAAAGTGACGAGCTGGGCCTCTGATAAAACCAGCGCTGCCAACCGCATGGATCGAGCGTTGCGTGAGTTTCGCATCCGCGGCGTCACCACCAATCTGCGTTTCCTCGAAAGCCTGATCAATCATCCGAAGTTTCTGGTGGCTGAATACACCACCAACTTTATTGATGAAACACCCGAGCTGTTTGAGTTTCCGGAACGCCGCGACCGCGCTTCACGCCTGTTGAACTTTGTAGGCAATGTCATCGTCAATGGCAATCCCGAGGTCAAAGGCCATTCGCTGCCAGCACACGCCACCGTTCCTCATGCTCAAAAATTTGACAGTGCCGAAATTCAGCCTGGCTCCAAGCAAAAGCTGGATGAATTGGGTCCGGAGAAGTTTGCTCAGTGGATGCTCGATCAGGAGGGCGTACTGATCACCGATACGACCATGCGGGATGCACACCAGTCCTTACTGGCGACCCGGGTACGTTCCAAGGATTTGATCTATATCGCGCCAACCTATGCGCATCTCTTGCCGGAAATATTCTCGATGGAGTGTTGGGGTGGCGCGACCTTCGATGTCGCTATGCGATTCCTCAACGAGTGCCCCTGGCAGCGGCTGGCCGACCTTAGAGAAGCGATGCCAAACCTGCTAACTCAGATGCTGCTGCGCTCGGCCAATGGCGTCGGCTATGCCAATTATCCCGATAATGTGGTGCGGTTCTTTGTCAAAGAATGCGCCGAAAGCGGCATGGATTTATTCCGTGTCTTTGATGCGCTCAATTGGGTCGAGAACATGCGGGTCGCCATTGATGCGGTGCGCGAAACTGACCGGCTTTGCGAAGCGGCGATATGTTACACCGGCGATATTACCGATCCAAGCCGGACCAAATATGATCTTAAATATTATGTTGATCTAGCCAAAGAGCTGAAAGACGCCGGTGCCCATATTCTCGGCATCAAAGATATGGCAGGCCTATGCAAGCCGGATGCGGCGCACCTACTGATCAAAGCACTTAAAGAAGAAACCGGCCTGCCGATCCATTTCCACACCCATGATACCAGCGGTATTTCGGCAGCTAGCGTATTGGCTGCTGTTGAAGCCGGCGCCGATGCGGTCGATGCAGCGATAGACTCGATGAGCGGCCTGACCTCCCAGCCCAATCTCGGTGCAATTGTTGATGCGCTCAAGAATTCGCCTCGTGATACTGGCCTTGATACCGAGGCGCTACGCTCCGTCTCAACCTACTGGGAGCATGTGCGCACGCTTTATTCCAGTTTTGAGGCCGATTTCCGCTCTGGCGCCTCAGATGTCTACGCCCACGAGATTCCTGGCGGCCAGTACACCAATCTCCGCCAGCAGGCGCGCTCGATGGGGATTGACCGGCGCTGGCCAGAAGTCGCCAACACCTACGCCAAGGTCAATGAAATGTTTGGTGATATTGTCAAAGTGACCCCTTCTTCCAAAGTCGTCGGCGATTTGACGCTGTTGATGATTACCTCCGATATTTCAGCCGAAGATGTGATTAATCCGGACAAAGAAATTGCTTTCCCGGAATCAGTGATCCAATTCTTCAAAGGCGAGTTGGGCCAACCCTATGGTGGTTTTCCAGAAAACTTACAAAAGAAAATCCTCAAAGATGAAGAGCCGATCACCGTCCGTCCTGGCTCGATCATGGAAGACATCGATCTCAAATCGACAAAAATCGAAGTTTCGGAAACAGTTGGCCGGGAAATAACTGATCAGGAACTGGCATCTTACTTGATGTATCCGCATGTTTTTACCGATTACGCCAGGCATCTCGAAGAGTTCGGCGATGTCAGCAAGATACCAACCGCTGCCTATTTCTATGGTATGGAGCCCGGTGATGAGATCGCCATTGAGATAGAGCGTGGCAAGACCTTGATCGTTCGCTTTTTGGCGTTGGGAGATGCCAATGACGATGGCTCGCGCATTGTATTTTTTGAACTCAACGGCCAGCCACGCTCACTGCGCATTGATGATCAGTCACAAGAATCGACCCGGCCGGTCAATCGCATCGCTGATGCGGGTAATCCAACCCATGTTGGCGCACCGATGCCGGGGATCGTTTCGAGCGTCGTCATCGACGCCGGCCAGAAAGTCCTGCAAGGCGACACATTGCTGTCGATCGAAGCGATGAAAATGGAAACGGTGGTCAATGCCGAGTGCGATGGCGTTGTTGGTGAAGTCGTCGCCACTGTCGGTATGCAAATAGGCGCTAAAGATTTGCTGGTGGTCTTCGAGGACTAATAAAGCACCTAAATTTTTTGGGCCGTCTCCCGGATCAATTGCCGCATCCACTGATGTAATGGCCGGTCATGATCACGCTGGTGCCAAATTTGAAAAAAGCTCATTCGATTAATTAGCACCGGCGATGGCGCGGTTAAAAACTCACACATAACATTTTTTTCAACGCCGATGGTAGCACCGCAATGAGGTCAGTTTCTCGCATTAGTTCGGGCAGACCAGAAAAATTCGGCACCAGCGTGATCCTCACCGGCGGTACCAATCTGCGATTTCGATTTTGAACTGG
Organism: uncultured Rhodospirillaceae bacterium; assembly: GCA_913041095.1. Taxonomy (GTDB): domain Bacteria; phylum Pseudomonadota; class Alphaproteobacteria; order Rhodospirillales; family UBA2165; genus TMED23. The sequence goes on from CAJWIB010000244.1 coordinate 3,701, forward strand.
CGAGATGAACATTAGGGTCGATGCGGGTATCACTCTCAGCCATTTGACCGGAGAATTTCTCCTGCAAGCACCGGGTAACGACAATCCGCTGCTCAATTTGCACGATATGATGCGCTAGCTGTTCACCACGAAGCCGAATATCACGCGATTTAACCAGCGCCGTACCATCGCGCTCCAGGATGTCTTGCATCTTGGATTTGTAATTTTCCCATTTTTTAATATAGGGATGCCAATTGCCGCCATATTTGCGGTCAACGTATTTGACTATTTTGACATGAGTGGTTTTCCACCAGACTACGTTCGGTAGAGCCGGGCAATTTGCGGCCCGCGCATTTATATCGTCAGCCTGCAGGGCGGCCTCGGTAGATTTATGGGGAAGTAAAGTTGTACCAGCAATAAATGCTAGGCCAACAAATACAGAAAATTTTAAAATCCCTTGGGATATGAGAATCACTCCACTCCTTACTCATTTCTTGAGATAAAAAGGTTAAATACAGCTCACGCCCTAACAAGCATGCGTATCGGTCAGATGAATTTCACTCATTCCCGAAAACGCGGTTGGATTCTATCTTAGCTTTGCAGAATCTCGAATTAATTGAGAGTATTACAAGCCATAAGGAGTTAAAAACGGGTTAATACGGATAAATAATGAAGGAAATTACTCAACTTGAACTAGCAAGTTTAATTATGACTATGAATTTGGCCGAACGGAGTCTCAAAGTTATGCTCCCGTTGGCGACTTTCTTTGTTCGGCGATAGCAGGTTCAGCTACCTGCCAGATACCATCGAATTTAACCCCGGTATTGGCTGCAACATTCCGGATTACCGTGCGTTCCTCCGCTTGCGCAAACACTAGATCAATAATCACCAACCGCCCAGCCATAGGCACAGTCTTCGCCCATGTAATCCCAGCCATGGCATTCCTTACAACGCCACGTGTTTTTTACCTTTTTGTTTTCCTATTGCCAGATAGGCTGGGTGAGTACCTTTCGGCCTTTCCGCGCCTAGTACT
>CAJWIB010000245.1 GCA_913041095.1 uncultured Rhodospirillaceae bacterium
TGGTGGAGGCGCCGGGCACTGCCCCCGGGTCCGTTACGCTTATTCTACAAAACGTTTATTGCCATAGCCGGTAAACCGGCACACCTAATATAGTCCTATCGGTAGTCTATTGAAAGGGTGCTGTTGAGGCGTTTTGGTGATGACGAATGTCAATATGTTAATGCCTAGATTCAAATCTTTGATCCGTTACGCGCAAGCAGGTAAAGTGCAGGCGAATATCACTTTCGTACGTAGTATTAGGATTACCCGCCGATGGAACTTACTGCACAACAAAAACAAGATATTGAAGCCGCCCGATCAGCACTTTCTGAAACTCGCCGGGCGACGGTGCCAGCGCTTGAAGAAGTCTTATACGAGCTGATCCCGGTTTTGGATCGTGGTTTTGTCCGGGTTATTGATTACATGGGCGACGACGCGGCAATCGTGCAGGCGGCACGAGTGTCCTACGGCAAGGGCACCAAGAAAGTTTCCGATGATGCCGGCCTGATAAACTACCTGCTGCGCCATCGCCACACCACACCGTTTGAGATGTGCGAGATCAAGTACCACATCAAGGTGCCGATCTTTATTGCCCGCCAATGGATCAGGCACCGTACCGCTAATGTCAACGAATATTCCGCCCGCTATTCAGTGCTCGACCGCGAGTTTTATATTCCAAGCGCTGACCAGCTCGCCAGTCAATCAACCCAAAATCATCAAGGCCGGGGTGATTTGCTCGAAGGCGAGGAAGCCCGGCGGGTGCTGGAAATCTTAAAAGAAGATGCCACCCGCAACTATGATCACTACATCGAGATGCTCAATGAAAACGAAGAGGGCAATATTATTGATGAGAGCAAGAGCGGTCTGGCTCGGGAATTGGCACGGATGAACTTAACTCTCAATATGTATACCCAATGGTATTGGAAAATTGATCTTCATAATCTGCTGCATTTTCTGTCTTTGCGGGCAGACGCCCACGCTCAGTATGAAATCCGCGTTTATGCCGACGTCATGCTGGAAACCGTCAAGCGCTGGGTGCCGATTGTGCATAATGCCTTTATGCAATACCGGGTTGGCGGCGTTGGCTTATCTGCAGCGGCCCTTGCGGTGGTTAAAAAATTGCTCGCCGGTGAAAGCGTCTCTCAGGAAGACAGTGGCATGAGCAAACGCGAATGGCGCGAGCTCATGGCAACCCTGGAGCAGGACGTGTAGGTTAAAGGCGTCTTAGATCACCGCATAAGAAATTCTTTTCCCGCTCCTCAATTTTAATTAGTGGAGGAGAGGGAGTAAGTTTTAAATCTTTGCCCAGATATTCTCCGCGATCTCGAGATAGCTCTTCGAATGTTCGCTGTCTGGATCGGAGACGACGATAGGCTGGCCGCCATCGGAGGTCTCCCGGATAACGATATCCAACGGAATTTCGCCGAGGAAATCCATGCCGAGTTTTTCAGCTTCTTTGCGCGCGCCGCCATGGCTGAATATGTCCGTGCGCTCACCACAATGGGGGCAGGAGAAATAGCTCATGTTTTCAATCAGCCCAAACACTGGGACGTCAACTTTTTCAAACATGTTGAGCCCTTTGCGGGCATCGGCGAGGGCAATATCCTGTGGCGTTGATACAATGATCGCGCCGGAGAGTGGCACCCGCTGGGCCAAGGTCAGATGAATGTCGCCGGTGCCCGGCGGCAAATCGATCACCAGACAATCCAGCTCACCCCAAGCAACATCGGTGATCAATTGCTCAAGCGCGCCGGTTGCCATAGGTCCCCGCCAAATCATGGCAGTTCCCTCTTCGATTAAAAACCCGATCGACATACATTTAATGCCGTGATTTTCTAGGGGCGCAATCATACCGCTGGCGGTTTGTTCAGGCTGGTTGGTGATACCCAGCATACGCGGGATCGACGGGCCGTAAATGTCAGCATCCAGCAGGCCTAACCGTTTGCCGTCCGCTGCCATGGCAAGGGCCAAATTTACCGCCGTGGTCGATTTACCAACACCGCCTTTACCAGAGGCGACAGCGACGACGGAATCGATACCCAGCAAATCCATTTTCTGAAATGCCGCCGATTGCTGACTGCCAGGAGGACCACCAGGGCCACCCGGCGGCGGGCCGGGAAGAGCTGTTTGTTCGGGAGCCGCTTCCCGCTCTGCGGTTAATACCGCGGTTACGGTAAGCACGCCTAAAAGGTCATGGACCGTCTTTTCGGCTTCTTTACGCAACGGTTCGAGCATCGGTCCGCGCTCCGGGTCAACCTCAATACCAAAGGCAACATGCCCATCTTTAAGTTGGAGCCCTGAAATCATACCCAATTCGACGATATTTTCCTCTTTATCGGGATCTTTTACCTGTTTTAAGGCTTCAAGGACTTGCTCAGCGGTAATCTCCGCCATATCTTAAGTCTCCTAATGGTTAACTTTAAAGTGACTGAATCCATGCCCGAGACGGTAAATCAAACGTGAGACTCCGTTGCAAGGATGGTAAAGCTGTCATATAAGGCAGGGGAAGAATTTGCAAACAGTGAAAACCGATATTTTCCGGTTTTAGTATTTACCGGAATTTTACTAGATAAGGAAAAAAGATATGGCGTGGGATACCCAACGCGGAGGCCCTTGGGGCGGATCAGATGGCGGTGGCGGACAAGGACCTTGGGGCGGCGGCCCATCCGGTCAGCAACCACCAGACATTGAAGAGATGCTGCGGCGCAGCCAGGATAAGTTTAAACGCTTTATACCGAGTGGTGGCGGCGGCGCACGCCGAATCGTATTATTGGTCTTGGCCGCGATCGTGATCTGGCTGGGTACTGGTTTTTACCGGGTGCAGCCCAGTGAACAAGGTGTCGAATTGCTGTTTGGTAAATTTGTTCAAATGACGACACCGGGTCTGAATTATTGGTTTCCTGGGCCTATTGGCCAAGTATTCACGCCAGATGTAACCAATACCAACATCACCAGTGTTGGTTTTAGAACTATCGGTGCAAGTGGCTCACACAATTCTTCCGTGCGTGATGTTGCCGAAGAAAGCCTGATGTTGACCGGTGATCAAAATATCATCGATATCGATTATCAAGTCCAATGGCGGATTAAAAATGCGGCTAATTTCCTGTTTAATATCCGTAATCCCGAAGCAACCGTAAAACTGGCGTCGGAGAGTGCCATTCGCGAGATTGTCGGCCAAAACACGCTCGAAGATGCACTGGCCAAGCAGCGTCAACAAGTTGAAAGCAAAACTCATGACTTGTTGCAGAAAATTCTCGATAGTTATGGCGCCGGTGTTTTTATTGACTCGGTGAAGCTGCAAAAAGTGGAACCGCCGCAGCAGGTGATTGATGCCTTCAATGACGTGCAGCGGGCTAAGCAGGACCGCGAACGTCAGCAAAACGAAGCGCAAGCCTATGCCAATGACATCATCCCAAAGGCCAAAGGTGAGGCCGAACGGATGATCCAGGAAGCAACTGCTTATAGAGAAAAGCTGACCCGGGAAGCCGAAGGTGAAGCTAAACGTTTCCTCTCGGTTTACGAAGCCTATAAAGGCGGTAAGGAAGTCACCCGGACGCGCCTCTTTTTAGAGCGTATGCAGCAAGTGTTAAAAGATTCCGAGAAAGTTATAATTGATAAAGGCCAAGGTGGACCGGGAGTCGTGCCCTATTTACCTCTCCCTGAAATCCAAAAACGCAGCGGAGGAGCAAACTAATGAATAGAGTCGTGCTAGCCGTTATCGGTATCATCGTCATCGCTGCAGGCATCATAGTCTTCAGTGCACTCTTCACCGTGCATCAAACCCAACAAGCCCTGGTGTTGCAATTTGGTAATCCCATTCGGGCGGAAACTGAGCCTGGCCTGAAATTTAAACTGCCGTTTGTGCAAAACGTAACTTTCTTTGACCGGCGCATACTGGATCTTGATCCGCCGGCGCAGGAAATTATTCTGAATGACCAAAAACGCATCAATGTCGATTCGTTTGTCCGTTATAAAATTGTTGATCCACTGGAGTTTCGGAAAACCGCTCAATCCGATGCTAATTTCCGCCAAATCTTTGGTGGTCGCCTAAATGCGGCGGTACGGTCTGAAGTTGGTAAGGTGCTGCTGGGAGATATGCTGTCTAATAAACGAGATGACGTCATGCAACGGATTACGGAGCAGTTGAAGGTCCAGGCACCGCAATTTGGCATCGAAGTGGTTGATGTTCGTATTGGCCGCACTGATTTGCCGGATACGACTTCTCAGTCAGTTTATAACCGGATGCGTTCTCAGCGTATTGCCGAGGCCGCCAAACTGCGCGCCCAAGGTGCCGAACTGAAAGCCAAAACCCAAGCCGAGGCTGACCGTGACCGCACGATTATCCTTGCCGAAGCGCAGAAGAATTCGCAAATTCTGCGTGGTCAAGGCGAAGGGGCGAAAACCATTATCCTCAATGAAGCGTTTGGTCAGGATATGGATTTCTTTGAGTTCTACCGTTCCATGGAAGCGTATAATGAAGCATTTGGCGAGGGAACGACTATGGTGTTGAGTCCGGACTCAGATTTTTTCAAATTCTTTGGTGATATCAGCGGTAAGAAA
>CAJWIB010000246.1 GCA_913041095.1 uncultured Rhodospirillaceae bacterium
GGTTTTGACCAATGATCAAAGTGAAAATGTCGAAGAGGCCGGGCCGTCCGTACCAGTTGAGGTAATTGGTTTCCAGGGCGCGCCAGATGCTGGCGATGAATTCTTTGTTGTCGATAGTGAAGCCCGTGCCCGTGAAGTTGCGGAATTCCGCACCAATAAAAACCGTATCGCCAAATCGGCAGCGGCGCCACGTGGATCGCTGGAAGAAATGTTCGAATCAATCAAAGCCGGTGAGGTTAAAGAGCTACCGATTGTGATTAAAGCCGATGTTCAAGGTTCGGTTGAAGCGATCATTGGTATGTTTGAAAAATTGCCGCAAGATGAAGTCAAGGCTCAGGTGCTTCATAGCGGCGTCGGCGGTATTAACGAATCGGATATAACTCTAGCGGGGGCGTCTAATGCAGCAGTGTTTGGCTTTAATGTCCGGGCCAATCCGCAAGCGCGTGATTTGGCGCGCCAGGATGGCGTCGACATCCGTTATTACTCGGTAATCTACGATGTTATTGATGACATCAAGAAATTGCTGATTGGCATGATGGCGCCGATTGTGCGCGAAACTTTTTTAGGCAATGCCGAAGTTCGCGAAGTCTTCAATGTTTCAAAAATCGGCAAAGTTGCCGGCTGTTATGTCACCAATGGTGAAGTTAAAAGAGGGGCCGGTGTGCGCCTGTTACGCGACGATGTGGTTATCCATGAGGGCAGTCTGTCGACCCTGAAGCGTTTCAAAGATGACGTTCGCGAAGTCAAAGAATCCTATGAATGCGGCATGTCCTTTGAAAGCTATAATGATCTCAAGGTCGGTGATGTTATTGAATGTTTCGATATCACCGAAGAAACCCCTGAAATTTAGGTCAGAAATTTAGACCAAAAGCAATAATCTGGGAAAATCACATGAGCAAAAGATCCAAACGGCCCCCCAGCCAACGGCAATTGCGTGTTGGCGAAGAATTGCGCCATGTCTTAGCGCAAGTTATTGAACGGAGTGATCTGCACGACCCTGAATTAGATGGTATTTCAATCACTGTTACCGAAGTACGCATCAGCCCTGACCTCAGCAATGCGACAGTTTTTGTGATGCGCCTCGGGGGCGGCCATTCTGCCGAGACTGTCGCGGCATTAGAGCGGGCAACGCCATTTTTACGCCATCAGATCGCCCAGCGCGTACATTTGCGCCATGTGCCAAACCTAACCTTTGAAGCCGACACCTCGTTCGATTATGCCGAACACATTAGTCAAATTTTAAACGATGTGACCGCCGATAATATCGAACAGGCTGCCGAAGAAGATAGTTAAAGAATGGCACGTAAACGATATGGCGATTCTGTTCATGGCTGGCTGGTGATCGATAAAGCACCCGATATCACCTCGGCTAAAGTCGTCAACCGGGCCCGTAAAATTCTCAACGCTGCCAAAGTTGGCCACAGCGGCACACTTGACCCAATGGCGACAGGTGTTTTGCCACTGGCTTTTGGCGAAGCGACCAAAACCGTTTCCTATATGATGGAGGACAGTAAAGAATATCTCTTCACGGTATGCTGGGGCGAAGCCACGGACACCGATGACGCTGAAGGGGAGATAATTGAAACCAGTGATCACCGGCCAGGCAGAGCAGAAATCGAAGCGGCGCTGCCGGATTTTATTGGGGAAATAGATCAAATACCGCCCGCCTATTCGGCCATCAAAATCGATGGTGAGCGGGCTTATAAATTGGCGCGAGACGAAAAACCACTGGATTTAAAACCACGGAAGATAATTATCGAGCGATTTGAACTCATTAACTGCCCTGATGAGGCTCATGCCAGTTTTGAGGTAACATCAGGAAAAGGCGCTTATATCAGAGGGTTAGCGCGTGATTTAGCGCGAAAATTGGGCACGGTTGGACATATTTCAAGTCTCCGGCGCACCCGTGTCGGCTCATTTACAGAAAATGATGCAATTTCGCTAGCCAAATTAGAAGAATTGGGTCATAAAGGCGCCGCCGTAGACATACTGCGGCCTGTTGAGACCGCGCTGGACGACATCCCGGCGCTGGCCCTGACAGCGGATGAAGCCCGTCGCCTGAGATGCGGGCAATCAGTTTCCGCCCTCACCGTGGCCAAGCGAACACCTCTTACCGACATTGGCCAAGGCGCAACAATTTGTGCCATGGCAGACGGAAAAGTGGTTGCTTTGGCTAAATTAAAAGGTGGTGAAATTCATCCATTTCGTGTTTTAAACTTTTTATAAGATTGGAGTAGATGATGTCGATTACCGCAGAGCGGAAGCAAGAGCTTATCACTGAGTATGCCACAAAAGATGGCGATACCGGTTCTCCCGAAGTGCAGGTTGCGATTTTGAGCGAACGCATTAACAACCTCACCGAACATCTTAAAACGCATAAAAAAGATCATCACTCCCGTCGTGGGCTGTTGATGATGGTCGGTCAGCGGCGGCGCTTATTGGATTATCTTAATGCGAAGAAATCCGAACACTACGAAGACCTGATCAAGCGTCTTGGTCTCCGTCGATAAGACTCGGGCCATTGAAAAAGAATAGGAAGGGTGAGCCAATTTAACTATCTCTGTTTGGCGCCTTTCCCGTTTCGTGAACACCCCACTTTGTGGGTTCAATCCGGCTTGAAAAATTAATTCAGTTGGATGGGCCCTTTAAAGTCTGAGGACCCAAATGTAGGTATGTTCCGGTCGGTTTATTAGCTGGCAAGAACATGTAGGAAGTTGGAGATATATTTTTTCGTATGTAGGAAGGAAAATAGAAATGTTTAATGAATTCAAAAAAGAAATAGACCTAGGCGGTCGCAAGCTGACTTTTGAAACGGGTAAGATTGCCCGTCAAGCGGATGGTGCTGTCATGGTTACCTATGGTGAAACTAAAGTATTGTGTACGGCTGTCGGCGCTAAAAAACCTCGCACCGATCTCGACTTTTTCCCTCTCACCGTTAACTATCAAGAAAAAACTTTCGCTGCCGGTAAAATTCCGGGTGGCTTTTTTAAACGCGAAGCACGGCCTTCAGAAAAAGAAACCCTGACCTCGCGTTTAATCGACCGGCCAATCCGACCGTTGTTCCACGAGAACTATAAAAACGAAACCCAGTTGATTTGTACCGTGTTGGCCCATGATCTGGAAAATGATCCGGATATTACGGCGATGATCGGTACTTCGGCAGCGCTGACGATTTCGGGCATTCCATTTTTAGGCCCAATCGGCGCTTCGCGAGTTGGTTATATTGACGGTGAATACGTCTTGAATCCGGAAGTCGACACGATTGCTGATTCCAAATTGAACCTAATCGTTGCGGGAACGCAAGAAGGTGTGTTGATGGTTGAATCAGAGGCATCAGAATTGTCGGAAGAAGTCATGCTCGGCGCGGTGATGTTCGGTCAAGAAGCTAATCAGCAGGTTATTCAAGCAATTATTGAGCTCGCGAAGGCTTGCGCCAAAGAGCCCCGCGAAGTGCCGGAAACCCAGGCCAAAGTCGCCGCGGTTAATGATAAAGTCAAAGAACTGTCCGAAGCGGGTTTACGGGAAGCCTATGCGATTTCCGAAAAAGCCGCGCGGCAGGACAAAGTCGCCGAAGTAAAAGAAAACGTTACCAAAGCCTTCGAAGACGATGAAGAGGCGACCGATATGATGGTTGGTGGCGCGCTAAAATCGGTCGAAAAAGATATTGTCCGCAAAGACATTATTAAAACCGGCCAACGTATTGATGGCCGAGATACTAAAACCGTACGCCCGATTGTCTCTGAAGTCGGCCTGTTGCCGCGGGCTCATGGCAGCGCACTGTTCACCCGGGGTGAAACCCAGGCGATGGTGGTTGCTACTTTAGGTACCGGCCAGGATGAACAGATCATTGATGGTTTGGATGGTGATTACCGGGAACATTTCCTGCTGCACTATAACTTCCCTCCCTATTCGGTAGGTGAAGCGGGTCGCATGATGGGTCCTGGCCGCCGTGAAATTGGTCATGGTAAACTGGCTTGGCGGGCTATCCATCCAATCATGCCGGATAAAGATGACTTTCCATATACCATTCGGGTTGTCTCTGAGATCACTGAATCAAACGGCTCGTCCTCAATGGCGACGGTTTGCGGCACTTCCCTTTCGATGATGGATGCCGGCGTGCCTTTGGCACGCCCAGTGGCCGGTATTGCCATGGGCTTGATTAAGGAAGATGATGGTGTTGCCGTGCTTTCCGATATTCTCGGAGATGAAGATCATCTTGGCGATATGGACTTTAAAGTTGCTGGTACCAGTGAAGGTATCACGGCTCTCCAGATGGATATTAAGATCACGTCGATCACCAAAGACATTATGGAGACAGCCCTTGAACAGGCCCGTGAAGGTCGTTTGCACATTCTGGACGAGATGGCCAAAGCCATTGATCACGCCCGTGACGATGTCAGCGAAAATGCCCCGCGGATCACGATTATTATGGTGCCGACGGATAAAATCCGTGAAATCATCGGCCCCGGCGGCAAGATGATCCGCGAAATCTGCGAAACAACGGGTGCTAAA
>CAJWIB010000247.1 GCA_913041095.1 uncultured Rhodospirillaceae bacterium
GGCCCGCCGCCATAGATGATGGTCTTAAGATTACTGGTATCACCCTCAGTAATAGCCGGTGCATTGATCATGCGGGTCACCATCGTCGGAGCGAAGAAGGCGCTGACATTTTGATGGCTCAGTAAAAGATCAGCGATCTCCGCCGGATTGAAGCCTCCACTATCAGGAATGACCTGCAGCGCACCCTTAGCGACATAGGGCAAGATATAGATCCCGGAGCCATGCGACATCGGTGCGGCATGGAGTAGACTATCTGCTTCCGTCACCGGGTCAACGTCACCGTAGTAACTGTCGGTCATCATCATGAGATTGCGGTGGCTAAGCATTGCGCCTTTAGGCCGTCCGGTGGTGCCGCTAGTATAAAACAGCCAAGCCAGATCATCGGGCTCAGTGTCCACCATAGCAATGGGCTCAGAGGACAAAAGTTCAGCATAGCCTTCACCATTAACATCTATTATTTGCAGATTATTCAAATCTGCTGCGGCTTCCCCGATCACCGGTTCCAGATCAGCGGTGACAAAGCACACCGTGATCCCGGCATTCTCCAGAATGTAATTGAATTCTCTGGCATGCAGCTTGGCGTTCATCGGCACGGCAGCCAAGCCCGCATGCCAGGCGGCAAACAGCACCGTGCTATAGGCCAGGCAGTTTTTCATCGCGATGCCGACGCGATCTCCCGTTCGGAGCTCAAGTTTCTCTTTTAACCCACCCGCCAGTTTAGCAACCTCGGCATCATGTTCGGCGTAGGTTTGAACAATCTCTGAACCGAGGGAAAGCGCCGGACGTTCAGCCCAGGTGGCGGCGGATTCAGACAATAAATTCGCGATATTCATCGCAGCACACGCTAAACCGGTGCCGAATCCACTAAGATTGCCGCCAGCAGACACGGCTCATTGGTGCGCACACTCCACGAATGATTGGTACCCCGTTGGACCATGACATCGCCCTGCTTGAGGCAAGTTTCACTATCATCCAAGATCGCCCAGATTTCGCCTTTCAGCACAATCAGATAATCCACCGTCGAGGTCTTATGCATCATCGCATCATCAGAACTATCATCCGTCGCGTGGTCAGCGCCAATGGAGCCAAAGGCTTCTTTCGCATCAGCGTTGTCGCGCCAGGCTGAATCCGGGGGAAACTCAACAACACGGAATATGGTGCCATTCGCTGGGGGTTCGAGAACAATCGGTCGATCGGTGGCATCAGTATTGCCGATATTGTCGGCCGGTGATGAATCGGTGACCCAAAGATCGGTTAGCGCCAGGCCCGGCATCGATTCCATTTCCATTACCGCCCCCGCATCGCCGTCACAGATAAATACGGATTTGCCGCTGTCATCGTGGCCAGTCACGACCCGTCTGATTTTCTCAACCATTAAAATTCTCCCTTATTTCTGTTTTTAGTCGTGTTTGATAATACGATTGCGCAATATGCCAATGCCTTCGACTTCAAGCTCAATGACATCGCCCTGCGCAAGATAGCGTTCGAGTTCTAGCCCACAGCCACCGCCAACAGTACCGGAGCCAAAAAACTCACCCGGATACAATGTTTCAGATTTGGACACATAGCTGATTAAATCTTCGAACTTCCAATGCATGGTGCTACTTGAGCCGCGCGACCATTCCTCGCCATTGACCCGGGCAATCATAGTCAAATTGTAGGGATTAATCTCATCAGCGGTGGTGATGCATGGGCCGATAATATTGCCGGTATCAAAATCCTTACCCTTAGCAGGACCCAGACCACCAAGCATTTCAACCGCTTGAGTGTCGCGGGCACTGATATCATTAAATATTGAGTAGCCAAAAATATGCTCCAGTGCTTGGTCATTAGGAATATCCCGGCCACCCTTGCCGATAAAAAAGCCGAACTCCAATTCAAAGTCGAGAATATCAGAATAAGGCGGCCAGGTAATATCATGCCCGGTCCCGATCACCGAAAGGCGATTGGCTTTGTAATAAATCGGCTGCTGATACCAAACTTCGGGAATACGGTAGAAGCCCTGCTCTTCATATTGGGCAAGCGCCGCTTCCGGGTCGGGCTCACCGGCTGCTTTCACTTTGCGCAGCACTTCGTAAGCTTGGGTCAGATGTTCTTCAAAACACAAACAATCCCGAATTTGCGGTGGCCGTGGAACCGGACTGCATAATGCAACCGAGACTGCCTCAACAAGGGCTTCTGGATGCGGCGCGTCGAGCTCGCGTCTGGCATCATCAAGCGCAGCCTCACCGCCTTCGATCAAGGCAAGAACGGATAGAAAAGCCGGGTTGGTGTCTCTACCGTTAAATTCGTTAGAGGATCTGAGATTGAGGATTTTCTGATCGTTGTCAATCAGGACCCCGGCCCGCTCTTGTGCATCGTCATTCAAAAAGGTAACGAGTTTCACCTGCCTCACCCTTGCTTGCCACTTTTACGTTATGGATAAATCATATCAGAGCATGGCTCTCTGCCAAGACTCGGCTTATCGCCGGACGTTTGACGGACCTAAATTTATTACCCAAAGTAAGATTAAGAAAAACAGTAAATGGGGATCTTTAATGGAGTTCACGACACTCGGCCGTACCGGCCTGAAAGTTAGTGTTGCTACCCTTGGCTGCGGAGGTGGCAGCGCGCTTGGATTGAAGTACGGCAAAAGTGAACAACACGCCGCTAATCTAGTCAAAAAGGCGATGGATCTCGGCGTCAATTTTATTGATACGGCAAACGCCTATGATTCAGAAGCCGCTGTCGGTTTGGCAATCAAAGATATGTCGCGGGATCAAATTGTTATTTCCACCAAACACCACGCCACCAAGGGCGGCAGTCATAAATCGGCCGAGGAAGTTATTGCCGGGCTCGAAAATTCTCTCCGCCAATTGCAGACCGATTACGTTGATATTTTTCATCTGCATGGGGTTGGACCAAAGAATATTGAGCATGGAATATCACTGGTACCTCATTTGCTGAAGGAAAAGGAGAAAGGCAAAATTCGCTTTTTGGGCATTACCGAATCTGCACCGTCGGATCCAACTCACCAGTCTTTATCTAGAGCATTGGACGAGGATTACTTTGATGTCATGATGTTTGCGTTTTCGCTGATGAACCACAATGCCCGAGATATTTTGTTTCCGCGGACGCTGGCAAAAAATGTCGGCACCATGATTATGTTTGTGGTGCGCAGCCTGTTTTCGGTGCCGGGCCGCCTGCAGCGCGATATCCAGGAGCTGGTTGATAACGGGCAGTTACCGAGCTGGTTAGCCGAGATCGATGATCCGCTCGGTTTTTTGGTGCATGAAGAGGGTGCAACCAGCGTGATGGATGCCTGCTATCGCTATGCCCGTCATGAAAAAGGCGCTGACAGTATTTTGTTTGGGACTGGCAGTCCGGAGCACCTCAAAACCAATCTGGCATCGATCTTAGCACCACCGCTGCCACTGGAGGACACCGCTAAGATCGATGAATATTTCGGCCACCTCAAGGGAGTCGGGCTAGATTTCCCAGGAAGAAAATAGTTAACAAATAAAAAGGTGCCTGGCACCTTTTAAAAAATTAACGAATAAAAAAGCCCGCCGATAATGCCGGCGGGCTCATTTTGAAGTTTAATTGACGATTACTATTTCTTCTTCGCAGAAGCGGCTTTTTTTGCAGCCATTTTAGCTTTGAATTTTTTGACGTCGGCTGACGTCAACGTGTAGGGTTTGGTGATTTTTATACCTCTTTCCTTCCAGTAGCGAATGGCACCCGGATGCACAATACCAGCTAATGCTTTAGTAGCTAGGTCTGTTGTCAAGGCTGTTTTTAACACAGGAGACATAGCATGTGCTTCATCGAGATGATCCCAAAATGCTTTCATCATTCTGTAAACGAGATCCGCATCCATGTCGGAACGAACTTGCAGGCCAACATAAGCCCCGGTCGCTAAAACAGGTTCTTTATTCAAGACATTTGAGCCATAAAGTTTAGGATCAATCGTATCAAGTGTCCTGGCGGGTTGGGAAAAATACTTCTTCCAGGCTGGATGATTGAATCGGGAACGATCAAGTGCTAGGAATCTTATTTTGTTGGTTAACGCCAGCTGTGAAATAGCTGGACTCGGAACGCCAGTCGTCGTAATCCATACGTCATACTTACGGTCCTGAAATGCTTGCGCCGCTGGACCCCAACCCATTTTTACTTGAGTGTAATCACGACCTGGTTTGTAATCTGTCATAGCTTCGATGATCATTTTCACATTTCGCGTCGCAACACCGGCAGGTGGACCTATGAAGACTTTTTTTCCTTTGATGTCATTATAGGTTTTAATGCCAGAACCTTCGTATGCGACGGCATGGTAAAGACCGATCGGGTAAGAAAATAGGCCTGATAATTTATTTGCCTGCGCGAGACCATTTTTCAATTTCTTAAATGGTCCAATTTCATAAGCCATCAGACGATAGGCAACTTGGGCACCCATGGTGAAATCCATGCGGCGTTTGATGACCAAAACCATGTGCTTGGTTGCGGCACCAACGGCAGAAACCTGAATTTT
>CAJWIB010000248.1 GCA_913041095.1 uncultured Rhodospirillaceae bacterium
TCCTATTGCCAGATAGGCTGGGTGAGTACCTTTCGGCCTTTCCGCGCCTAGTACTACCATCCAGTTATGGCAGGATAAAATAGAGAAAGAAACTGCTGACGATATTTTTCCTAAGCCGCAGCGAGATGGGCTTCAGCTTTGTCGATTTGACGTTGGATCAAGGTGACTGACTTTTCACGCTCCAGGCGTTCAGCCTCGGTTAATCCGCATTCCTTGGGATAGTCCTCGGCATTTTGCAATTGAGTCTTGCATGAGTTGTGGGCGCGTCGGAGTTCTCGTAAGTCACGTTTTAACACTCGTTGTTCGGATGATTCAGAAGTTCGAAGCCATTTGCGATAGACAACAAATGAAGCGAGGCAAATCAACAGCAGGCAATAACCGATAAGAAGCCCATGGCCAATTTCTTCGTCACCGGCCAAGCCAAAATGAGCGTTGGCGGACTCCAAAGGAGTCCAACTCCCAATAAATATAATTGCCGTTAATATTAAGTAACGCATTACTCCAGCGACTATGATCCAGTGGTGAAAAATATACCACGTGTCAGGAAAGTGTAGTCGCCTTCGATCGTCAACATTGCGATCAAAACCAACAGCACCGTCGGCGGACCTAAAATAGCAAAGCTCAAAGCCAACCGTTCCCACTTAATGTGCATAAAGACAGCAATAATAAATCCTGCTTTTAAAAACATAAAAATTAGGATCAGGGTCCAACGAAGATATCCTTCGACGTGAAAAAAATCGACGAGATAGGAAAACGCGCTGAGAACAAACAGCAAAGCCCAAACCTTGATGTAAATACCTAGCGGGTGTTGCTGGCCTTGAGTAAGAGTGTCTGCATGTACCATATCGCCCCCCTACCACAAATAAAAGAATGCAAAGATGAAAACCCAAACTAAATCAACGAAGTGCCAATAGAGGCCCATGGTCTCGACAATTTCATAATTGCCTTTGCGGCTGGTAAAAAAGCCGCGTTTTTCGGTGTCATAGTCGCCGCGCCAAACCTTGCGAGCGACGAGTATCAAAAACAACACACCAACCGAGACGTGGAAACCGTGGAAGCCGGTAATCATAAAAAAGACCGAGCCGAATTGAGAGGCTCCCATCGGATTGGCCCAGGGACGCACACCTTCATCAACGATTAATTTGGTCCATTCGAAGACTTGCATACCGACGAATGCGGCGCCAAACAACGCTGTGATGAGCAGATAAATTGCAGTTTTAGACTTGTCTTTCCGGTAGCCGTAATTAACCGCCAGCACCATCGTGCCGCTACTGGTGATCAGGATAAATGTCATAATAGCGATTAGGATAAGTGGGATTGGCTCACCACCGAATGACAGAGCAAATACCTCGCTTGAATTTGGCCACGGCATTGTCGTCGAAAGTCTTACTTTCATATAACCGACCAGGAAACTGGAAAAGATGAAGGTATCGCTGAGCAGGAATATCCACATCATCGCCTTACCCCAGGGCACATTTTTAAACGTGCGCTGATCGGATGCCCAATCTTCGGCAATGCCGGCAAAGCCCGGAGCTAGCTCGTTTGGTGCGGCTACGGTAGTACTAGAATCATGAGGCGCCATAATTTCTCAATCCTTTTTAACTAACCAAAAATAAGGCGAATAAGACCAGCCAAATCAGTAGTAAATAGTGCCAATAGGTCGTACATAACTCGACGCTGAGACGCAGATCGGCAACCGATGCACCGCGCCGCATTCTCGCAAAACTTCGCCACCACGCGACCAAACCGCCCGCCATATGAAGACCATGAGCGGCTGTCAGCAAGTAAAAGAATGCGTTGGCTGTGTTGGTGTTGGCGTAATAGCCGAGATCAACCAATTGCTGCCAGACATACAGTTGCCCGGTTAGGAAGGCGAAGGTGAGAACTCCGCCCCAAATTAGACCGTCACGTACGCCGTTTAAATTATTTTGACGGGTGCCATTGTGGGCCCATTGCATGGCGACACTACTGGCAATCAAAAAGGCTGTATTCAGCCATAACACCCACGGCTCTTGCATCGGCAACCAATTAGCAAATAGCATCCGATCGGCATAAGCGATGGTAATCAAGGTGAAGACCACCGTCACCACCACCAGAAAAACCCTCAAACCAACTTTCCCAGCTGGCAGGAAAAAAGCGCCAACTTCTCGCACGCTACTGGCCTCAGTCGGATCAACTAGCCAGGGCTTTTTGGTCATTTCATGGAATAGGTTCATGGACTAAGTATCTCCAAATCAACACTACTGATGAAGCTCGGGTGGATCTTCGGCAACCGGCCCCGTTGTTGAGCCTGTTCGCCTAACTTGGTCCGGTGGCAAATTTTGCGGCACGAAATCCGCCTCAACGCCCGGCATGCTGTAGGCATAGGCCCAACGGTAGACGACCGGCAATTCGTCGCCAAAGTTCCCGTGACCCGGCGGTGTTTCTGCTGTTTGCCATTCCAGCGATGTGGCATTCCACGGATTACTGTCCGCCGGTTTGCCTTTGAATATGCTAATAATTATATTTGCGATAAACACAACCTGGGCAAAGCCAACAATCAATACCGTAACAGTGATGAACTCGTTAAGCGTCACAGAAGATGGTGGTATGAAAGAAGTTTCACCGATCTCAAAATAGCGGCGCGGCACGCCAATAAACCCAAGATAATGCATTGGAAAGTAGATCAGATAACTGCCGAGGAAAGTGACCCAAAAGTGAAATTGGCCCCAGCCTTCGTGCAGCATGCGTCCCGACATTTTGGGGAACCAATGATAAATAGCAGCGTAAATTACCAATATCGGCGCAATGCCCATCACCATATGGAAGTGGGCGACCACAAACATTGTGTCCGACAAAGGAATATCGACGATGACATTACCGAGAAACAGTCCGGTAATACCGCCATTAACGAAGGTAAGAATGAAAGCGACACAGAATAACATCGGTATACTGAGATGAATGTTACCCTTCCACAACGTCAGCACCCAATTATAAACCTTTAGAGCGGTCGGTACGGCAATGATCAATGTGGTTGTTGCGAAAAAGAAACCGAAATAAGGATTCATGCCGCTGACATACATGTGGTGTGCCCAAACGATAAAGCTCAAACCGCCAATGGCGACAATGGCCCAGACCATCATCCGGTAGCCAAAAATATTTTTGCGGGCATGAGTGCTGATAATATCGGAAACAACGCCAAAGGCCGGCAAGGCGACGATGTAAACTTCTGGATGGCCAAAGAACCAGAACAAATGTTGGAACAGTAGCGGGCTGCCATTTTCATGGCTCGTCATTTCACCTTGCACAATCATTTCCGGCATAAAGAAACTGGTGCCTAGTACTCGGTCCAAAAGCATCATGACACCAGCCACAAATAGCGCTGGAAAAGCGAGCAAAGCCAAAATCGTTGCGACGAAGATGCCCCAAACGGTCAACGGCATACGCATCAACGTCATGCCGCGGGCGCGGGCTTGCAGCACGGTCACCACATAGTTCAGACCGCCCATCGTAAATCCGATAATAAACAGGACCAATGAGATCAGCATCAATATGATGCCGCCATCTATTCCGGGCGTGCCTTCAGAAATTGCCTGCGGCGGATAGAGCGTCCAGCCGGCACCCGAAGCACCACCAGGCACGAAAAAACTCACCGTTAACACAATCACAGCCAAAAGATAAACCCAGTAGCTCAGCATGTTCATATAGGGGAAGACCATGTCACGGGCACCGACCATCAACGGGATCAAATAATTGCCAAATCCGCCCAGAAACAGCGCTGTTAGCAGGTAAATAACCATGATCATGCCGTGCATGGTGACGTATTGATAGTAGCTCTCGGCATCAATGAAATCGAAAACTTCAGGAAATCCCAACTGCAATCGCATCATCCACGACAGCACCAGACCCACAAGACCGATCAAGATCGCCGTCGCCGAATATTGAATGGCAATTACCTTGGCGTCTTGGCAAAAGACATATTTCGTAATCCAATGATGAGCGTGATAGAGATCGACCTCTTCAACTTCCGCCAACGGGATTACTTGGGTTTCTTCGAGCATACCATTACTCATTTATTTTCCCTCTTCGTTATTTTGTTTGTTGGCAGTAAGAACCATTTTTATTTTGGTATCTCTTTTGGCCGTTTGATCCGCACCGGCTGCCGCTTTCGGATAAAGCGCTGCAAATGTCTTTTGACCACCCAGCCATTTCTGGTAGGCGGCTTTATCGTCAACGATCACTGAACCGCGCATGGCATGATGACCGACGCCACAAAGCTCAGCGCAGAGAATATCAAATGTTCCAGTTCTGGTTGGTGTCAGCCAGAAAAACGTCACCATGCCCGGCACCAAATCCATTTTGGCTCTGAACTGTGGAACGTAAAAATCGTGCAGTACATCGATCGAGCGCAGCAACATCTTGATTGGCCGGTTGAGTGGAAGATGCAAATCTTCGCCTTCAATTAAAACATCATCCTTACCGTTAGGATCTTTGGGATTGATACCGAATGGATTATTG
>CAJWIB010000249.1 GCA_913041095.1 uncultured Rhodospirillaceae bacterium
CGCACAATCTTGGCCGCTATGCACAAAAACTGTTTCAGATAAAAATACTGGAATTACCATTTGAAATTACCAAAATTCTACTGGACATGGTCTGGCACGAACGGCTTGACCGGGATCCCTGTCAAGCTTGGTTTCGCGGTCAGGTTATGACGATTTGCTAGGATAGTTTTCCGTCTCTCCAACAGACCCACCAATAGGAGCTATTAATGCCAACATATGACATAGATCGTTTTCCGGTAATTGTTAAATTTGAAGACAATTCCTCCGTTACCGAGACGTATGGATTTGTCGGCAGCCAGGGCTACGTTTTTTTAGAAAGTCAACTGATTCTGCCGCGCGATGTTAAGTCAGACACGATCTTTCTGTTTATGCATCCGGCAACAACCTTGAACTTGATGCCTTTTCCTGCGGGATTGGCGGCGGCTGGCTGTCATGTGATGTGCTGCGGTAGCCGCTATGCCAAAAATGACACCGCACTTATCATGGAAAAAGTTGTCATCGATCTCGGTGCTTATGTTCGCCATGCCAAAGAAGAACTCGGCTATAAAAATGTCGTTTTGATGGGCTGGAGTGGTGGCGGGTCATTGACTTTATACTACCAATCACAGGCTCTTAATCCAACAATTACCCATACCCCGGCTGGTGATCCCTTGAATTTGACCGCCGCTGAATTGATCTCCGCCGATTTGGTGGTCTTCATTGCGGCTCACATCGGCCGGGCCAAAATCCTCTCTGAATGGATTGACCCTTCGGTATTGGATGAAAATAATCCTGACAACCGGGATGCTTGGCTAGACATCTATAATCCTGAAAATTCAAACCAACCGCCTTATGATCCGGTCTGGGTTGAGAAATTTAGAACGGCACAAAGGGCGCGCATTCACAGGATAACCACATGTGTCGAAGGAACCCTCGCAGACCTCAAGGAAAAAGACGGTTTGGAATTGGAACGCCCGTTTATCACCCATCGGACAATGGCCGATCCGCGTCATTTTGACTTGACTTTGGAGCCTAATGGCCGCAAGGCGAATTGGTGTTATCTTGGAAATCCAGAAACCGTCAATGTCGGACCGGTCGGAATCGGACGCTTCAGCACACTCCGGGCCTGGATGTCTCAATGGTCTGAGAAATCAAACGCTGATGGTATTCTATGTGCAGCCAACATCGAGACACCTTTGCTCTTGGTAGAGAACCAGGCGGATGACGCAACACCGCCCAGCCATACGCAACAAATTTTTCAAGCTTCTGCCAGCCCAGATAAAACCATGCACGTCATTGATGGCGCCACTCACTATTACAAGGACCAGCCCAAAAAATTGGCAGAGGCAGTTGGTCACGTAATAACCTGGGTGCGCGACAAGGGGTTAATTGAGTAATTTTGGAGTTAAAGAGTATGAGTAAGAATTTTAGTGAACGGCTACTACCGCGGCCATCACCCGAATCCCAACATTTTTGGGATGGCACCAAAGAGGGTGAATTACGGCTGCAGCGATGCGGCGACTGCGGAAAATCCTATTTTCCACCCCGCCCTTTTTGCCCTTTTTGCAGCAGCCGTAATGTATTGGTTTACCCGGCAAGCGGTCAAGCAACGCTTTACAGTTACGTTATCAACCACCTCCCCACGCCCGGCTTTGACGGCCCGCATGCTGTTGCAGTGGTGACCCTTGAAGAAGGGCCGCGCATGATGACCAACATCGTCGACTGCGAACAAACACCAGATACCCTCGTTTTGGACATGCCGCTTGAGGTTACTTTCGAGCGCCAAAATGACGATATTACACTTCCTCTATTCAAACCCGCGAGTTAACAGCAATGAAACATCAACATGTAGCAGTGGTAGGCGCTGCCGAAACGACGGAAATGGGTGTTATCCCCAACCTGACTGAATTGCAGCTCCACGCTGATGCCGCGCTCAATGCTTTAGCGGATGCCGGACTTACTGCTGCCGATATCGACGGTATTGCTTGTGCCGGTGTGGCACCTGATGTTTTGGCGAGCTATTTGGGAGTAACGCCGACCTGGATCGATGGCACGCATATTGGTGGCAGTTCATTCATTCTGCATGTCCGTCACGCTATGGTGGCAATCCAAGCCGGTCACTGTAAAACCGTTATTATTACCCACGGTGAAAGTGGCCGCTCCGCTGTCGGGGCCGCTGGGTTCCCCGAATTTTTCGCCGGCCGGCTAGGTGGAGAGTTTGAAGTGCCTTATGGGGGCAACATTCCACCGACTATGTTTACGATCCCGGCGCTACGTTACCTGAAAGAATTTGACCTGACTATTGAAGACTTGGCGCAGGTGGCCGTGGCTCAACGCAAATGGGCGGCTTTAAATCCGCGGGCGACATTCAAAGACCCGATCACCATCGACGATGTCCTGAATTCAAAAATGATCGCTTATCCTTTTACGCTGTTGATGTGCTGCCTGCGTACTGACGGCGGTGGCGCCTTAATCCTGACATCTGCCGACCGGGCTAAAGACTTTTCCCAGCCACCGGTTTACATCTTAGGCACCGGGGAAAGCTGTGAAGGTCCGATGATAAGTCAGATGGAGGATTACACCACGTCCCGCGCTTTTCGGGTCGCCGGCGAGATAGCCTTTGCCGAAGCCGGCATTGAACGCGACGACGTCGATCACGTCATGATCTATGACGCCTTCGCCCACGTGCCGCTTTATGGTCTTGAGGACCTCGGCTTTTGTAAGCCCGGTGAAGCGGCTGGCTTTATCCGCGACGGTCATACCTCACTTGGTGGCAAATTGCCGACCAATACCAATGGCGGCGGACTGAGCTACATGCATTCGGGGATGTACGGTATGTATGCCATGCAGGAAAGTGTCCGGCAAATCCGTGGCCTTGCACCGGCCCAGGTGCCCGGCGCCAAGATATCCGTGGCGCTCGGTATCGGCGGTATGTTCTCGGTCAGCGGCACGATTATCTTCGGCAACGAACTACCATAGATAATAAGGGTTGAGGGAAAGGGATTATCTCGCCAAATAAGTTTGGCTCACCGGCCTGCGCTCGTTTAACACGCTTCGGCTCGAACACCAATTATATGTATTGAGGATCCGTAATTAGAAAAATCTCTTTTTGGCAAAAGCTTTGCCTGATCTCGATTTAAAGTATTTTCCCAGGTCACGCACATTCTTTTCATTTTCCACGCTGACATAGATGTCACTGTTGCCAAGTTCTAGGAAGTAAACATACCACATGAAATCAACAGTCTCCCTACGCTCATAACTGATCTTAATGTTAACGTATCGGCATAGTATTTTTTACTCCTCCAACCGTCAAACGATTGCAATACACCTTAGAAATCACACGCATTCCGTTATTTGGTGTTTGGAAGATATAGCGTTTGGGAGGCAATTATAAAGAGATGTTGGGCTTGAGGAATAATGGTCGTCATTCATCACCCAATGAGCTTGTCGACTATATTTCCTACGTCGGTGGCGGCTTCGGTATTAGGGAAGCGGACGAGAATTGACGTTTGGTTATGGATCGTTTCCCGGACCTTGGTATCACGCCGGACAACACCCGCTAAAGGTGGTGAAAATTTGAGAAACCCCTGGCAAGCTTTGAGGATCGTGTTGTAGGTCCGCTCTCCTTCGTTAGTCGAATTTGCCATATTCACCACGATCCGCAGATCAATGTTGGGTCTTTCCATATGGGTCAATTTTATAAAGGCATAAGCATCGGTGAGAGCAGTCGGTTCGTCGGTCGTAATAACCAGAACGGTTTCCGCTTGATTGGCTAAATTGCGCACCGTCCGTTCAACGCCGGCACCAAGGTCGAATATAATGTGATCATATGAAGATGACAGCATGGTGAGGCCTTCATTCAAAGATTGCAGCCGATTGGCTGGTATGTTGGAGAGGTTACCTGAACCTGAGCGTCCGGCAATGATATCGAAACCACCATCTTCATAGGTCATTGCGGCCTGATTAAGCGGCAAACGCCCAGCGACCACGCCACCTAAATCGTGCTTCGGCATCAGGCCCAATTGAATATCAACATTGGGCAAACCTAGATCACCGTCAAACAGTAAAGCCTTTTTGCCTTTGTTAGCGAGCGCATGAGCTAAGGTAATGGCGAACCACGTCTTACCCACGCCGCCTTTACCGGAGGCAACGGCAATTCTGCCATGCGCTTTTGCCCCTACTTGAGCGGCGGTGGAAGATTGGGAGGGGGCAATTGCCATAAAAGGTGTTTACCTTATTCTATTAGTCTTAGCCAAATATACTGAGGCCTATTATGAATCTGATTTGGTAAAAATTAAACTTGTCCGACGGTTTTTATTTTCGCTTTTGGATGAATTTCGTTTTGCGACATAATAACCGTAGACGGACGGAAGCGCCCAATTTACCGATAGATATATGGTTCATTTTGCCCAACTTTCGTTGTTCTACATTATCATTTAGTTTCAGTTCTCCGCAGAATTTGACCTGTTTTTAGCACTGACATGGTTAATGGTAGGTAAAATGCCA
>CAJWIB010000250.1 GCA_913041095.1 uncultured Rhodospirillaceae bacterium
GCTATCAAACACCAACTTTGAATAAACGAGTAGCCTACTCCAACCTTGAAGTGGACCAACGTTATGACCACTTATTGCGATGTCGCCCCAGACCATCCGGTCCATGGACCGTATCATGATAAAGAGTACGGTTTTCCAATCAAAGATGAATCAGTGTTGTTCGAGCGTTTGACTTTGGAGATATTTCAAGCTGGCCTATCCTGGTTAATTGTTCTCAAAAAACGTCCCGGCTTTAAAATTGCTTTTGAAAACTTCGATGTTGATCAGGTGGCTGCCTTTGACGAGTATGATATCACTCGCTTGCGTGAAGATGCGTCGATAATTCGCAATCGCCTTAAAATCGAAGCGACTATTTACAATGCCAAAGCCATCCAAGAAATTCGACGCTCGCACGATAGTTTCGCCAGCTGGCTGGCCGATCATCATCCCCTCATCAAAGATGAATGGAGCAAGCTGTTCAAAAAAACTTTTAAGTTTACCGGTAGTGAAATTGTCGGCGAGTTTTTGATGAGCATCGGCTATTTGCAGGGTGCGCATCAGGAAAGCTGCCCGATCTTCAAAAAAATCACAAGAAAAAATCCAGCCTGGATGAAAGTATAAACCAAACATACTCAAATTTCTGAACCCTATTTCGGAGACAGATTGCTTATTTAATTAGCTGTTTTTTTGCCTATTTTTAATATGTATAAATAAGTAAACTATCACCAAAATAGAGAAGGTGGTATGCCTAAAATCATAGTGATTATTTCAGCATTTATAATTTTACTCTTTGGTTGGCAAGGTTCTGTGCTGGCTGTGTCGGCGAAAATAATGACGCGTGACTGTAAACGTCTCGTCAGTTACCAAAGCAGTGCAGAGTACAAACCGGGTGTTTACATGCGTGGTCGGGAATGTACGGATAGCCGGGTTTATATGAACTGCAAGCCCATGACGTCGAATGAACAAGCCAGTTTGGCGGCAAAAGTGTAAGAAATTATTAGCTGGTAGATAACCCGTGGCACTAAAGGCCAGTATAAAGGATGGTGGACATTTTCGGGAGGTTTCCCTACAGTCCGGCAAACATTTTTAGCATAAATTAAGGTTAACCATGCGCCTATCTGAATTTTTTCTGCCGACTTTAAAAGAAAATCCCAAAGAAGCTCAAATCGCTTCACATTTGTATATGCTGCGCGCCGGTATGATCCGCCAATCCAGTGCTGGGATATATTCATGGCTGCCGTTAGGCTTCAAAGCACTCAAGAAAATTGAACAGATCGTGCGTGAAGAGCAGGACCGTGCCGGTTGTCAAGAACTACTGATGCCAACCATTCAGCCGGCGGAGATTTGGCAAGAAAGTGGCCGCTATGATGATTACGGCAAAGAAATGTTGCGTATCACCGACCGCCATGACCGGAAAATGCTTTTCGGGCCAACCAATGAAGAGATTATCACGGAAATCGTCCGCAACACGATCCACAGTTACAAGGATTTGCCAAAAATTCTCTATCATCAGCAATGGAAGTTTCGTGACGAAGTGCGCCCCAGGTTCGGTATTATGCGCGGTCGTGAGTTTTTGATGAAGGATAGCTATTCCTTCGATCTCGACCAAGCGGGTGCCAGAGTTTCATATAACAAAATGTTCGTCGCCTATCTCAGGACCTTTGCCCGAATGGGGTTGAAAGCGATCCCGATGCAAGCTGATTCCGGCGCCATCGGCGGCGATATGAGCCACGAGTTTATGGTGTTGGCTGATACTGGTGAATCAGAAGTCTACTGCCATAAAGGTATTCTCGAAATCGAAATACCCGCTGACGATGTCGACTATGCCGCTGACTTACAGCTGATTGTCGACAAATGGACCTCGCTCTATGCGGCAACGGATGAAAAAGCCGATGAGGCGCAACATCACGAGTTGGGTGATGATCTGGTGACCGCGCGCGGTATTGAGGTCGGTCATATCTTCTATTTTGGGGACAAATATTCGAAAGCCATGGGGGCGACCGTTGCTGGTCCCGATGGCAAAGATGTCGTTATTGAGATGGGCTCCTACGGCATTGGTGTCTCGCGATTGGTTGGGGCGGTCATCGAAGCCTCACATGATGATGACGGCATCATCTGGCCCGAAGCTGTGGCACCGTTCAAAATCGGCATTATCAATCTGCGTGCCGGGGATAAAGCCTGTGATGCGGCTTGTGAGGACGCTTATGCCAAGCTCTTGGAATCTGGTGTCGAGGTACTGTATGACGACCGCGACGAACGCGGCGGTGCTAAGTTCGCTAATATGGATTTGATTGGCCTACCGTGGCAACTGCTGATCGGACCGCGCGGTCTTAAAGACGGTAAGGTCGAAGTTAAAAACCGCGCTTCTGGTGAGAAAGAAGAATTGTCCATCGAAGCTGCTCTTTCGAAGCTGACAGGGTAGGGTAACGACGATGTTTTCAGCCTTCGAATGGATGATGGCTCTCCGCTACCTGCGAGCCCGTCGCCAGGAAGGTTTTATCTCGGTTATAGCGTGGTTCTCATTGCTCGGTATTATGCTCGGCGTGGCGACACTGATTATTGTCATGTCAGTAATGAACGGCTTCCGCCAGGAACTGCTGACTCGTATCCTCGGCGTTAATGGGCATATCAGTATTTACAGTGATTCCGAAAAGCTCTCCAATTACGATGCTTTGGCGTTGCGGGTTCAAAAAATCGACGGCGTTGTCAAAGTTACGCCGATGATCGAAGGCCAGGTGATGGCGAGCGCTAACGGTCAGGCCAAGGGCGCTATTGTTCGAGGCTTACGTCAACAGGACGTGCAACAACGCACGATTTTGGCTGAGAATATTCTGCAAGGTTCGATTGGCGAATTAACCGGCAACAATGCGGTGATGCTGGGCTCCCGGATGGCACGCAATCTGGGTTTGCGCATCGGTGATAAAATTACACTGATTTCGCCTAAAGGAAACGTCACTGCGTTTGGCACCGTGCCACGGATGAAAGCTTACAAGGTGGCAGCGATCTTCAATGTCGGTATGCACGAATATGACAGCAGCTTTATTTTTATGCCTTTGTCCGCCGCACAGGTGTATTTCAAACTCAAAGGTGCTGTGAGTTATCTTGACGTGGTGATCAAAGATCCCGATAGGGCACCGTCGATGGCACGCGATGTTTGGATCAAGCTTGACAATATTGGCCGCGTCTATGATTGGCAGCGCACCAACTCGAGCTTTTTCAATGCCATCCAGATTGAACGCAATGTGATGTTCCTGATCTTGACGATGATCATTGTTGTCGCTGCCTTTAATGTTATTTCGAGCTTGATCATGCTAGTGAAAGATAAGGGCCGCGACATAGCCATTCTTCGCACCATGGGGGCAACGCGGGGCATGATCATGCGAGTGTTTCTGATATCGGGTGCGAGCATTGGCGTTATTGGAACAATTGCCGGCTTTGCGCTTGGCTTGGCATTCGCTAAAAATATTGAAACCATCCGTCAATGGCTACAGGGGTTGACCGGCACCGATCTCTTTGCCGCTGAAATATATTTCCTCTCGCGATTACCGGCGGTGATTGATCCGGCGGAAGTCACGGCCATTGTTTTAATGGGTCTTGGTTTGTCTTTCCTGGCAACCATTTATCCCTCTTGGCGGGCGGCACGGCTCGATCCGGTGGAAGCGCTTCGTTATGAGTAGAGCATTAGAACTCAAAAGCATCGTGCAAACCTTCCATCAGGGCGAAACGTCGTTGGAAGTGCTGCGGGGGGCGGATTTGCAAGTTGAGGCGGGTGAGATTGTGGCTCTCGTTGGTCCGTCCGGGGCGGGAAAATCGACGCTCCTGCAAATCGCCGGGTTGCTTGAAAAGCCAATAAGCGGCGAGGTGATTGTCAAAGGCGAAAGCGCTAGTGATCTCGGTGATGATCACCGCACCGGCATTCGCCGCCAGGAACTTGGCTTTGTCTATCAGTATCATCACTTGCTGGCCGAGTTTTCGGCCAAGGAAAACATCGTCATCCCGCAGATGATTGCCCAAACCGATAAAAAGGCAGCTGGAGAGAGGGCGGATGAGTTGCTCGCGACCATGGGGTTGACGGATCGCGCCACTCACCGGCCAGCGCGGCTTTCTGGCGGTGAACAGCAGCGGGTTGCGATTGCTAGAGCGCTGGCGAATAAACCGAATGTTCTATTAGCTGATGAGCCGACCGGCAATCTCGACCAAGCCACTGCCGATAGCCTCTTTGGCCTGCTCACCGATATGGTCGAGCAAACCGGAATCGGCGCCCTGGTTGCCACCCACAATCTCGACCTCGCCAATCGCATGAACCGCATTGTCCGGCTAGAAGATGGGGTGCTGGCTTAAAGAATTCGTCACCCCTTTAGGCAGCTTTATCACCTTAAGATTATTAAAACCCGTACGCTGATATCTGATTTGATGATACATCGTGCGAATGTTTCCGAGACCAGGGGGCACCTTGATCGAGAGTTCGTCAACAGTT
>CAJWIB010000251.1 GCA_913041095.1 uncultured Rhodospirillaceae bacterium
TGGCTAAAGCCAATGAATACAAAGGCATGAAACTTTTAGGCCAATGGACGATTTCGGCAGCTAATTTCCTCGCCGATAAACCGATCACGAAAATGTCTGATCTTAAAAACTACAAGATTTGGGCGATCAACGGCATTCCCAATAAAATGATGAAAAATATGGGCGCGGTTGTCGTTTCCGTTCCCGGTGTCAAGATGTTCAACGTTGTGTCCAAAGGCATCGTTAAAGGGTCAGTGACTTCTGAATACACGCTGATGGTTTTTAAACTGATGCCGTACATCAAGCACATCACGACCATTCCGGGTGGGTTCCAGTCGAATAACTTCTCATTCCTGTTCAGCCTGAAGAAGTGGAATGGATTGTCGGCGGTTGAAAAGAAAGCGATCACCAGCATTTCCGGCGACACCATCGCCATCAATGCCGGCAAACGGGTCGATGTCCTCGACAAGAAAGCACGCGGACTGGCTTTGAAAAAGGGCATCAAATACCATAAAGCAAGCCCGGAATTCGTTACCGATATTCGCAAGAAAGCGCAGTTCGCGGTTGATGACTGGCTGAAAATTGCTGCCTCGAAAGGCGTTGACGGCAAAGCCGCTCTCGATTTCTTCAAGTCACAGTTCTAAGCGATAGGTAATCGTGTCTGATCAAGATATGCCGGCTGCCGAAGCGGGTGCCCGGCAAGCCAATTGGGTATTTTCTGCATTAAAACTTGTGGCGGCCATCATGATTTTCGCCATGGCCGCCTTGACCTTTGCTGATGTCATCGGACGCTATGTGTTCAGCGCACCGATCCAGGGGACATTCGAACTTGTCGGCTTGTTACTCGGCGTCGTGACTTTTGCCGCATTGCCGCTGGTCACCCATTCGCGTACGCACATCACCGTCGATCTGTTCGACAGCTTTATTCGGGGAAAATTTCGCTTTGTCCAACAATTTGCAACTCTGGTTGGCAGTGCCTGCGTCATTGCGTTTATCGCAGAACGGCTAATCGCAGCGGGTATCGACGAGGCTGAAGCCAATTTTGTCACCGAAGATTTGGGCTTATCCCGGGCGCCTTTGCTCTACGGTTTGTCGGGTTTATCGATGATCACCGTGATTATCCTATTGATAATGATGTGGCAAATGGCGACCGGACGCCTGGCAATAAAACAGCCGGATATTGACCGGATAAAAGATAGTCCCGATGATCATCCTGCACTTTAAAGATATAGACAAAATTTAAGTTATGACTGTTTCACTTATTGGCTTTGCCATTCTTTTCTTAATTGCCTTTCTCGGCTTTCCATTGGGTTTTTCCATGCTGGCCGTAGGCGGTATCGGTTTTGGTATTTTGCGGGGGGCCGGACCGGCGCTCGAAATGACCATCCAGCAGATCATGGATGTCGTGCTTAACACCAACTTTGCTGTTTTGCCGATGTTTCTGCTGATGGGCGCCTTCGTTTTCCGTGCTGGATTGTCAGATGATCTGTACGAGGCCGCCGATGCTTGGCTCGGCCACCACAAAGGCGGTCTGGCGATGGCGACGATTGCTGCTTGCGGTGGCTTTGCCGCGGTTTCCGGGTCTTCACTGGCTACTGTTGCAACGATGGCCAAAGTCGCTATTCCTTCCATGCGTAAATATAAATATGCTGATAGTCTGGCAGCGGGCACCATCGCTGCCGGTGGTACACTCGGCATCCTCATCCCGCCCAGCGCGGCGCTTATCATCTATGGCATCCTGACTGAGGAAGGTATTGCTGAACTGTTCGCTGCTGGCATCATTCCCGGTATCATCTCCGTGATCCTCTATATATTGGTTATTATGCTCGTTACTCACTTCAAGCCCGAAATGGGCCCGAGAGGTGAGCGTACCGGCTGGAAGATACGGTTTCAAAAACTTTACCGGGTGTGGGGTATCGTCTTGCTGTTTTTCCTTATTCTCGGTGGTATTTCCTTTGGTGTCTTCACGCCCAATGAGGCTGGCGGCATCGGCGCTATCGGCTCGTTGCTGTTCGCCATGTTGCGCAAAAAAATGTCCTGGCCTGTTTTATTTGATTCCCTGGTCGAAGCGGCTCAGACCACTGCGATGGTCTTCATGATTGCCATCGGCGCCCTCATTCTCAACAATTTCATTGCCCTTGCCGGTATTTCCTCTGGCGTTATCAATTGGATCGAATCGCTTCATTTGGAAGCATTTGCTGTTCTATTGGTCATTCTAGCTTTTTATGTTGCCCTCGGAACAGTGGTGGAAGGTTTGGCAATGATTTTCCTGACGGTGCCAATCTTCGTGCCGGTGATTGAATCCTTAGGGTTCGACCTGATCTGGTTCGGTATCGTTCTGGTGATGATGACCGAGATTAGCTTGATTACGCCGCCGATTGGGCTCAACGTCTTTGTCATGAAGTCGATGATGCCGGACGTGCCTTTGAACGCGATATTCAGAGGTATCGTCCCGTTTTTTTGCGCCGATATCGTCCGCCTGTCGATTGTCGTTGCCTTTCCGTCGGTGGCGTTGTGGTTACCTAAATTGGTCTACGGGACTTTCTGACGCTTAACGGGCAGATGCTTCAATTTTCACTGATTGAACATAGGAAAATTCCCAGTGGTCGGAGACAGTGATATTTTTAAATCCGGCTTTTGCCATTTCGGCGGCCAGTTCATGTTCTTCAAGTGCACCACCTAACGATGTATTGTATGACAGTGGGTCAGTGAGGATCTCCGGTGGCAGTTCACCCTCTTTGATCAAATCCCGCGCCACCAGCCGCCCACCGGGTTTGAGAATGCGATGTGCTTCGGCGAAGGCGTGCTCCTTACTGATTGCCAAATTAAACGACGCATTGGCGATCACCAGATCGGCGCAGCAATTAGCGAGTGGCACATTTTCGATATCGGCACAAATGGGCAAAAGGTTAATTGTCAACTGTTGAGAATTAACCTTTTCAAGCATCTCAAATGTCATATCGACCGAATATACGGTTCCATTGGTAAGGTGTGAGGCGACGATCCAGCTATCCAGTCCGGCGCCCGCACCTAAATCAACCACGGTTTCGTTGCCCTTAAATTCGAGACCTGCAAAGAGATAACCGCAGCCCGAATAAGCCGCGACCAGGACAGGGGGAAGTTCATTGATCAGTTCTGCCGGATAGCCATGTTCAATAGTTCTCGCCGTGCCTTCGGTTGCATCGCCAGCCTGGACTACATAGCGCTGGCGGATCTGCGCTTTGATCTGCTGTTCCCAATCATCCGTCATGGACCCAAGATAAAGAAATAAGGGCGTGCTACAAGAGCGCGCCCTTCAAATTCATTATGCACCAAAAATTAGTGCGGCATATGATCCGGGTTCCAGAAGGTGCCCGTGCGGATCATGCCGGCGATGCGTTCACCATGTTCGATCCAGCTTTCTTCGTTGAGCTTCGCTTGTGCTTCATTGTCGGCTTCAGCGCGCTCAACCCGGCAATCCCATTTACCATCACCCATATATTCAACGACGGCGTACGAAGGACGCGGATCGCCATCCCAGCTCATGCCAACAGCAGCAGCGCAAACCAGTTGGTTGACTTTGTCACCATTTTTGATGTTGCGGACGGAGGGGCCATGAATGTGACCGTGCGCCATCACATCGTAATTGTAATCAATAAGTTTTTCGGAGATTTCATCATCGGAGAGGCGAAACGGGAAGGCATCTGAATCACCAATGTCATACGGTGTGCCGTGGAAGACATGTAAATCGTGACCTATTTCCGGCGTATATGTCATTGAGAACGGACGCTTATCGAGCCACTTAAGTTGTTCGTTATTCAGGCGCTCGCGGGTTTGCTCCATCATCCGGAACATCCATTCTTGGTGCGGGCTTTTAGGCTTGGTAGTTTCCCAAACTTTGCGGGTGACCCAAAGGTCAACATTGCCGACAACGACATCGATTTCCGGACGGTCCATCATTCGCTGGACGATCACTTCCGGATTTGGGCCAAGACCAACCAGATCGCCGATGACGATCACTTTGTCTGGATTTTCAGCCGCAACACGTTCTTCCACGGCGTCGAGCAGAGCAATCTGACCGTGAATATCTGAATACAGACAATACTTAAAGTTCATGATTTTTTTCCTTTCTTAAGGCCTTTTGGCCTTTCACCCCAATACTTATTCGTATGCGGCTCTCATTTGTTTCCCCCAGTAAAACCATCAAATTACCACACCTGACTAAAGCCATAATTTGATTTTAATTCTTACTGTTGATGTTGATGATCTTCTATATCAAATCTGGCTTAGGGGCCGCAAACTTAATTGTCGATTGATGCCAAAAAATTGAGCTAAAGCCACAATAAATTTGTCAGTTCTTTTTTGCAGATTTTAGTGAAAAGGTTGCGCGATAGTTTCTCAGGATGTAATTAGCCGGTATATATTTATCGCCAAAAAGAAATGGGGGCCACCA
>CAJWIB010000252.1 GCA_913041095.1 uncultured Rhodospirillaceae bacterium
ATCACCAAACCTAGCGCATCCAATAAAATCGATTTGCCTGATCCGGTTTCTCCAGTGAGCACACCAAGGCCACCAGCGAATCCTAAATCCAAGCGCTCAATCAACACGACATTTCGGATGGATAGAGTGCGAAGCATGGGTGGCGTAAATTCCGTATCTAGAAAAGGGGTTAACAAATACTAATCAAAGGGCCAATACCATCGGTACGCTTTGAACTTGAACCAAACCGATTTACCTTCAACAATTTTGTACGAATCGATATACCATTCGCTACCGGGAAAATTATGGCCCAAAACCGCAGCCGTTTTCTTAGCCTCATTAACAAGCCCAAGAGACAAATAGGATTCGGTCAATCGATGCAAAGCTTCCGGCACATGGGTCGTTGTCTGGTATTGATCGACGACTTTTTTGTAGCGATTAATAGCCCCTAAAAACTGTCCCTGATTTTCATAATAGCGACCAATTTCCATTTCTTTACCGGCCAGATGGTCGCGGGTGAGATCAATTTTCAGCGCGGCATCCCGGGAATATTTACTGTTGGGAAAACGGGTGATGATTTCATTGAGTGATTTCAATGCTAATTTGGTTATTTTCTGATCCCGGCCAACATCTGATATCTGCTCATAATAGGACAACGATTTCAAATAATAGGCGTAGGGCACGTCACGATTCGATGGATGGATTTGAATAAACCGGTCGAGGGCAATAATCGCATCGTCATAATCATTGTTCTGGTAGTGGCTATAGGCGGTCATAAGTTGCGCTTTGGTTGCCCAAACCGAATAGGGATGCTGACGGTCGACCTCGGCAAAATCCGCCGCAGCACTTTTATACTCGTTCCCTTCCAACTGAGCCATCGCCTTATTATACAAGCGTTCAACAGTGTCTTCTTTGTAGGCGTCCTCCTCCGCAGCACAGGCGGCAAGCATCACGGCCACAACAATTATCATCAACACTTGAACTGGTCGTATTTTACGATCCATAAAATTTTTATCCAAAAATTCCGCGGCCATACAAGTGGCTTCAAACAGGCTTGAATATATCATTTTCCACCAATTTGTCTGCCCAAATCGAGCGAGTAATCTCTAAAAGATATAAAAAACCGGCTCTATTAAAAAACCGGTTTTAAATCAAACTATTTGTAAATTTTTTAAGCGGTTGCAGTGGCCAAATTGACAACTTCTACAGATTTTGCGGCAAGATTAGGTTCTGCCTGCGAATCACGGTCAGCAAAGTCAACGTAGCGCCAGGTTGACTGATCAGCAAAAAGTGCGCGTAGCAGCTGATTGGTTAAAGTATGCCCCGACCGAACGCCTTTAAAGCTGCCCATTATCATGCCGCCGGACAAATACAGATCACCAACAGCATCAAGTACTTTATGGCGAACAAATTCGTCGTCATAACGCAAACCATCTTCATTGAGAACTTTATCATCCTCGACAATAACAGCATTATCTAGGGATCCGCCAAGGCCTAAGCCAGCAGCTTGGAGTTGCTCAACTTCGTGCATAAAGCCAAAGGTACGAGCGCGGGCAATTTCTTTTTTGAAGGTGCCATTAATCATGGTAACGGTGATCGACTGCTTGGCGACAATTTCACAGTCGAAATCGATCTCGAAACCTACAGAGAATGTATCTCTGGGTACAAGTTCAGCCATTTTGTCGCCAATTTCGACCCGAATGGGTTTAAGTATCTCGATCACTTGACGCGGCGCATCCTGTTCCTGCAAACTGGCACATTCGATTAGAAAAACAAACGGCTGCGCGCTGCCATCCATAACCGGAACTTCAGGGCCATTCACATCGACATAAACGTTATCAACATGACAGCCTGCCAGTGCCGCCATTAGGTGTTCAACGGTCGAGATGGTAACACCATCTTCATTACCGATGGTCGTGCACATACGGGTATCAACAACATTTTCCCAACTGGCGGCAATTTCTTTAGAACCAGGAATATCAGTGCGCCGGAAAATGATGCCGGTATTAGCTTCCGCTGGCCTAAGCGTGAGCGAAACTTTTTCACCGCTGTGAAGAGCGATGCCGACACAGTTCATGGTCCGAAGGAGCGTTTTTTGCTTTATAGAATTCAGGATCGGAGCCACGGGAGTGGCGGTTTCAACTTTGCTCGAAGTTACCTCCTGGCCAACGTGATTCATATTGTCTTTTCTAACTATGTTATTCTCAAAATCCGGAGACTTTATGCACCTGGGTATTACCCTAACAAGCCTAAGTACTCCGAAAGTGTTGTAGCAACGCCCCCGCGAGTACTCAAATCAACTAATATTGCAAAATATTACGCCTTAATCCGGACCAATATTAAACGGCTCCTAATTTGCCTGGCGCCGTAAAAACGCTGGTATATCAAGGATATCTTCCTCATCCTGAGCTCCCGTTAAACGGTCTTCAGAATCAAGATCGCCAAGCAAGTTTTGAGGTGGTGGTATATCCTCTTCAGCTGCTCCGGCAGGCATTTCTGCCGGCGATTCGACCACTGTTTCGGCAACTGATTCTTCCGCAGTTTCAACCAGCGGCTCCGGAATCGGATCCGGTACCGCCTCCATAACCGGCTCAATTTCAATTTTTTCGGCTACCGGTTCTTCGACTACTGGTTCTGGCGTCAAAATCGGTTCTGGTTCCAGTACCGCTTCTGCGACTATTTCCGTTTCTGGTTCCAGAATTGGTTCTGGCTCCGGCGGCACCTCAGCAACTGTCTCAATTGCCTCTTCAGGTTCCAGTTTTATCACCTCAGCACGCTTTTTGTCGCCACGAGCAACACCGGTAACACGTTCGAACAGACTTAACCCGCTTTTCTTTGGTGTCTTCTTAACTTCGGGCTCTTTATGGGCATTAACCATATCCGCAGCGGCAAATGGATCAGCCGGCATTTCTGTCTCCGACGCACCCGTTGTCACTGCCGGTTCGGTCGGTATGAATACGTCATCATCTTTCTTGATATTAGAGAGGAATGTTGGAATTTTATCATCCTCCGGCAAAGGTGCTTCCCCAATAACCGGTTCTTCAGCAATTGGTTCCGGCTCTATTTCCGGCTCAATTGCCACCTCTTCCGGACGCGGTATCATATTCACCGGAGCGACCGCAGCTGGCGGCGCTATTTTTTCAGCTTCGGCTGGTTCACGCCTGACACCGGCAACCGATTCAATTCCGGTGGCAACAACCGAAACCCGTACTCTGCCTTCTAATGTTTCATCAAAGGTCGAACCAAATATAATGTTAGAATCGCCGTCAACTTCATCGCGGATGCGATTGGCCGCTTCGTCCACCTCAAACAAGGTGATGTCCGAACCAGCTGTGATATTGATCAGCACGCCTTTTGCGCCACTCATCGAAATATCATCCAGCAATGGATTGGCAATGGCCTGTTCAGCAGCTTCGGTTGCCCGTCGCTCACCCTCGGCTTCGCCGGTGCCCATCATGGCTTTGCCCATCTCACCCATAACAGATTTGATGTCAGCAAAATCAAGATTGATCAGACCCGGCATAACCATCAGATCGGTAACACCACGAACGCCTGAGTACAGCACGTCATCAGCCATCTTAAAGGCATCTGCAAAAGTGGTTTTTTCATTCGCGACACGGAATAAATTCTGATTGGGAATAATCAGCAGCGTATCGACATATTGCTGCAGCTCTCCCAATCCGGCTTCGGCCATTTTCATTCGATTGGCCCCCTCAAACTGGAACGGCTTGGTAACCACTCCAACAGTCAAGATGCCATATTCCCGGGCTGCCTTGGCAATAACCGGGGCCGCACCGGTGCCGGTACCACCGCCGAGACCGGCCGTGATAAACACCATATTGGCATCCCGCATATGGGAAACTATTTCTTCCATCGATTCTTCAGCTGCCGCGCGGCCGATATCCGGATTTGCACCGGCACCTAAACCCTGGGTGATATTTACCCCCATTTGAATGCGCCGCTCGGATTTCGAATGCGACAAGGCTTGGGCATCAGAATTAGCGACTAAGAATTCGACACCTTCCAGGCCTGATGAAATCATATTGTTAACCGCATTACCACCGGCGCCGCCGACGCCAATAACTGTAATACGTGGCTTTAATTCCGACTCGATCGAGCCCGAAGGTAGTGTAAGATTGATGCTCATAATGGCCTCCAACTCCAAAACAAATTGCTCACCCGCTGGATATGCTGGCTTCTCCAGCAGAGGAGCGGTTCATTTCCCCAATTTCCCCAATTGAGAACAAAATCACATTGCCCAAAATTCTACGGGCAAAAGGTTACTAAATGTTTTCCTTTATCCATTGTCCAAAACGGCCGAATTTACCGCCTGATACCCCTATCGTGCGCGTAGACGTCATCGCCGCCGCACTTCTTTCTTTCAAAATCACCT
>CAJWIB010000253.1 GCA_913041095.1 uncultured Rhodospirillaceae bacterium
TAGAGATTCAGGGAATCGCGGTAATCGACGACGCGTAATTGGACTACTGCTCGTAGGCTTTCAATGCCTGGGACACATAAATCATCGATGGACCACCGCCCATATAAATGGTCATGGAAGTGTAACTCCCCAGCCCTTTAGTACCGGAGAGTTAATATAAAATCTCTGGGGTTCAACTAATTTCTATCCTGAGGTCCGTACGCAGCGCACATAGTTAAAGACCCGGACGACATCGCTTTGAGGACCTTGGCTCGATTTCGGGTAGTCATTGGAGTCGCCTGTCTTGGAGTCGGAGGAAGGGGAGCTAATATCCGCATAAAAGAGAGATTTCGAAAATTGATAAATAAAAAATATAGCATATTGGGTTATCGTTACTAGCGACTTAATCTAAATCAATTCTGCCAAATTTTGTCGGACCTACCGCTTGTTTCTAGATTAAATAAGTATTTCGGTACCATTTAACTTGATTTTATGAAATTGAACTGTTAGTCTGCCAAACAATTAAAAAATGGGACTAATTTAGCCCATTAAATTAAGAGCGTCCGCCAGGTATGAAATCGTGAGTAAAGTCCTTGGCTCTAATCGCTTCATTTGTGATCAACATCAGTATCCTCGGGGAAGAGGTTTGCGCACCGGCGCCATAACGTCGAAAGCGCATTGTAATTTGTGAGCTGCGAATGAGGTATGTGCGATGTCTGAGCTAAATTTAGGTTTCAACCTGAAATTCAATGAATTATATGAGCTATCGGGGCTGACAAAAGTCGATCAGGCATTTCTTGGCTATCTGAAAACAAATGATTCAGATCTCGCTGATCAATTGGTAGCTGACCGTCTGGAAAAACCCGACGCCAAAGCAGAATCCCAATTCATTATCGATGCCGGTCCTTACCTCGAGAATTTTTTGGCGGAACTGTTTGGTATCAAAACCGAGATCACTGACCTCAACGATTGTCATCATGCGCTTCAACCGTTTTTTGATTTCAAACGCACCTTCATTCAACGCAAAGCCTTTAAAGCCGTCACCGCCGAAGCCGCCGCCCAGCTTGATGGCGAGGAACTAGCGGAAAAATTATGTGCTTTGATCAGCCACACCTATCATGAAACAAAAGATGAGATGGTCTTTGTTGAAAAAGTCTCCGAATGGCTGGCGGATCCGGAAGCAAATGAAGAAGCCCTGGAACTGGCCACAAATTATGCTGGTTGGGCGCTCAGGACGCGGGAAGGGCGGGAAAAACACGCCGACGGGCATTTGTTTAAATTGCCCGGCAAACTGAATTTTGAACGTCTGGTTCCGGCTGAAATGGACACGACCTCCGACTACACCGTTCATAAATTACCAGACAAACGCCTGCATCGCCGCGAAGGATTTAAACTTACCGATCATGGCATGGATTTAAAAGGGGCGCTCTCCGAGGTCCACTACTGCATTTACTGCCACAATCAAGGCAAAGATTCTTGTGCCAATGGTCTAAAAGCTAAGAGCAAAGACGGCGCAAAAGTACCGTTCAATGAAAGCCCGTTCGGCGTTGCCCTTACCGGCTGTCCGCTCGGCGCCCGTATTTCAGAGATGAATATTTTAAAAGCCCAAGGCAGCGCCATTGGCTCACTGGCCGCTTTGATCGTCGAAAATCCGATGACCGCCGGTACCGGCCACCGGATTTGCAACGAGTGTATGAAAGCATGCGTTTACCAAAAACAGGATCCCGTGGATATCCCCGAGATTGAAACCCGCGTCCTTAAAGATGTCCTGGCGCTGCCCTACGGATTTGAAATCTACAGCCTTTTAACCCGTTGGAATCCCCTGAATTTAGCGCGGCCCTTACCGCTTCCCCGCACCGGTCACCGCGTCTTGGTCGCTGGCATGGGACCTGCCGGTTATACCCTGGCGCATCATTTGATGAATGACGGCCATACGGTCGTCGGTATTGATGGTCTTAAAATGGAGCCATTGTCCAGCGATCTCTCAGGCGTCGATGCAATGGGTGAACGCGTGCCGTTTAAGCCGATCAGAGATATCCAGGAACTGGAAGAATCGCTCGATGACCGCATTATGGCGGGCTTTGGCGGTGTTGCCGAATACGGTATTACGGTTCGTTGGGATAAGAATTTTCTTAAAATTATTCGGCTGCTCGTCGAGCGTCGACGCCAATTCGCCATGTTTGGTGCCGTGCGCTTTGGCAGCACCCTAACTGTCGATAATGCTTTTGAGCGAGGCTTTGACCATGTCGCTCTCGCCTTAGGTGCCGGACGGCCAACGATCATCCCAATACCCCGTGGACTGGTACGCGGCGTGCGCGCTGCATCAGACTTCCTGATGGCATTGCAATTAACCGGTGCCGCTAAGACCGAATCCATCGCCAATATGCAACTTCGATTGCCGGCAATCGTCATTGGTGGCGGCTTGACGGCTATCGACACGGCGACAGAAGCGCTGGCCTATTATCCGGTGCAGGTGGAAAAATTCCTCACCCGCTATGAAACTTTGGTTGAGGAACGCGGCGAAGCTCAAATCCGTGCTGCCTGGGACGAGGAAGAAGGTTTGATCGCTGACGAATTCATTGGTCACGCCAAAGCAATCCGAGCCGAGCGCGCGGTCGCCGAAATGGAGGAGCGCGCCCCGCATATCCTTGAGCTCTTGAAAAAATGGGGTGGGGTCACTATCGCCTATCGCAAACGCTTGATGGATAGCCCCAGCTACACGCTCAACCATGAAGAAGTTGATAAAGCGCTGGAGGAAGGTATCTACATCGCTGAATGCCTATCACCGATTACCGCCTTGGTCGACAAATTTGGCCATGTCAGCCACCTCACGCTCAACAAACAACGGCTAACCCGGGATGGGACTTGGTTGACGCTGGACAATGTTGAAAAGCTTCCCGCCAGAGCCGTCCTGATCGCTGCCGGCACCCAGCCCAATACTGTATTGGCCCGCGAAGATGAAAACCGCTTCGAACTCGATGGCCGCTATTTCCAGGCCTATGATATGGACGGCAATGAGGTTGTGCCGGAACGGGTTAAAAAACCGGAAGAAGTTCATGTCATGGCGCATCTCGAAGAAGATGGCCGCGCGGTTAGCTTTTTTGGTGATTTGCATCCTTCCTTTGCCGGTAATGTAGTCAGTGCCATGGCGAGCGCGCTACAAGGCTATCCCGTCATCAGCCAAATGCTCGCCAGCAAAGCACCGGCCAGCAGCAAAGATGATGATACTTTCATCGCTGCGCTTAATAACGAATTGAGAGCCGTTGTCCATAAGGTTGAGCGACTGACCGATAATATTATCGAAATTGTTGTGCGGGCCCCGCAAGCGGCCCGTCAGTTCCAGCCCGGCCAATTTTACCGGTTACAAAACTTCGAAACCCTCGCCCCGATGGTCGACGGCACTCGCCTCGCCATGGAAGGTTTAGCCCTTACCGGTGCTTGGGTAGACCGCGAGGAAGGCCTGGTCTCAATGATTGTTTTAGAAATGGGCGGGTCATCTGATCTCTGCGCCCAGCTTCTGCCGGGCGAACCCATTGTCTTAATGGGGCCAACCGGCACGCCAACTGAGATACCAACCGACGAGACCGTCTTGCTGGTGGGGGGCGGTCTCGGCAATGCCGTGTTGTTCTCGATCGGCCAAGCATTGCGAGCGGGCGGTTCCAAGGTGCTTTATTTTGCTGGTTATAAAACTGTTGCTGACCGCTACAAGGTCGCCGAAATCGAAGCTGCTGCCGATACCATCATTTGGTGTTGCGATGAAGCACCAGGTTTCGCGCCCGAACGGCCTCAGGATAAAACCTATGTCGGCACCATTATCGACGCCATGGTCAATTACGCTGAGGGCAATCTGGAGGAAACCTCGATCCCGATGAAAGATGTCGACCGGGCGGTGGTAATCGGCTCGCACGGCATGATGGGAGCCGTCGCCGATGCGCTTCGCGGTAAACTGCTTGATCACATTAAGGACCGGTTTCAAGCCATCGCCAGCATTAACTCACCGATGCAATGCATGATGAAGGAAATTTGTGGCCAATGTGTGCAAACTCACGTCAATCAGGAAACCGGCGAGCAGACTTTGGTGTTCTCATGTAACAATCAGGATCAACCGCTCGAACAAGTTAATTTCAGCCTACTCGGAGCGCGGTTGCGGCAAAATTCAGTGCAGGAAAAGCTGACAGCGCAATGGATTGACCGCTGCCTTGAGTTTAGCGGCAAACGTCCAAGCCGTGCCATACCAATTGAGGTGACCGAAACAGATCCGGATGGTGAGGATCAGGCGGCTTAAAAAAATATAATCTCTAACTTCCCTATCTCCGAAAATGGAAGGGGTATTTTTCTTTGTGACCTTAGTGCCGTCTGTGTTTGAATGGCGGAATGTCAT
>CAJWIB010000254.1 GCA_913041095.1 uncultured Rhodospirillaceae bacterium
TTGACTGCAAAGCAGTAACAATATTTCTCATTTTTTATTGCCTTTATTCCGCCGCCATCCAGTTAACCTCAACCCGTTCCGTAATACCCTGTTCTGCATAGAGGCGCTGCAGCCCTGATATTTCCAAGACCTGCATTTTTTCATTTAATGTTCCTCCAAAACGGAATTTTAGGCAGCAATTCCAGGCGAAGTAAACCTTTCGGTTGGTTGATTGATATTCGGCCTGCGAGTAGATTAGAAAGATGACCATCTATCAGGGCTATGATTTAGCGGCACTCGACATCCAGTACGATATCGAAGCAACCGTCGACGACCTCGACAGCTACCGTATTGAGTACGGTGCGCTTTCCGAAAAAGTATTGGGCAGCGATGAAATCCAGCTTGATGTGGTCTATGGGTCGGCTCCATTGCAGCAATTAGATATTTTTCCAGCGGCCAAAGGACCCTCTCCTATGGTTGTTTATATTCATGGTGGCTATTGGAAAGTCGGCGATAAAGCAGGCTACCGCTTTCCCGCTCAAGCATTCAACCCTGTCGGAGTTACTTGGATCACGATGAATTATCGGTTGGCGCCCGACGTCACACTTGATGACATCGTCGATGATGTGCGCTCGGCGATCGCCTGGATTCACCATCACGCCGAAGATTTTGACAGTGATCCGGACCGTATTATTGTTGCCGGTAGTTCAGCCGGTGGTCACTTAACCGGTATGATAGCGGCCGAAGGCTGGCAGAACGATTACGGCCTGCCGGAAAACGTCATTAAAGGGATTGCCGCGGCCAGCGGCCTCTATGATTTAACCCCTTTTCTTCACACCAGCCAAAAGGAGTATCTGAACCTTGATGACGCGAGTGTTGAGCGCAACAGCCCGGCAAAAAATTTACCGCGCCATGATTTGCCCATGCTGATTACCTGGGCGGGCCAGGAAACGTCTGAGTTTATGCGTCAATCGCAGGACTACGCCACGCTCTGCAGCAAGACAGGCAATGCCGTTGCAACACTCCTCCACCCCGAGCACAACCATTTCTCCCTCGCCCGGGAATATGCCACTACGGAAAGTGACCTGGTACAGGGAGTGCTGAAACTTATTGAGGGAGCCTAGGGCTTGCTTGCGCCCTATTCTGCCGCCTCTAATACAGTGTCATCACTGCTGGATCGGCTGGCGTAAATAAGCGCGCAGACCACGATCGCCACGCCCACCATCTGCCAGAACGATATTAATTGACCGAGCAAGACATATCCGGCGCCGACAACAACAATCGGTTCTAAATTTGAGAACAAAGACGTCGCCGCGGCGCCAACCATCGAAATTGATTTATAAAACCCGATGATGGCGGCGGCGTAGAAAATGTGAGACGCCAAGAATCCAGCCCAGCCCGCAGTGCTCGTTGGCAGATTAAACTCGCCGACAGCAAGAGAGATAACGATCATCGTAACGGTTGCTGTGCCGCAAATATAGAAGGTTCCCTGGAGCGAATCCTGGCCGCGCATAACCCGATTGCTGAGCGAACAAACAATGGCAAACACAATTGCTGAAATCAGGCCATAAATTATGCCAACTTTATCCAACTCATCGAATTTGACCGCCAGCGCCAGGGCCAAACCAAAAAAAGCAACAAAGGCGCTGATCACCATGGTCGGCGTTAGCTTCCCCCAGCCCAGTAAAGCCAAAATGAAGGCGGTCAAGATCGGAAACAGATAAAACAGCAGGATAGCAATAGAAACCGGTAACAAGTTAATCGCCGATAAGAGTGCTAAGTTATATATGACCGTCAACAGACCTAGCGCGATCCCGGCCACATTAGCCCGCCCCCCCATCAGCACCGGTTTGCCGGCCGATTTCAGCAACAAGAAAACCAGGATGCCCGGCAGGATAAAACGTATCGTCGACACGGTAATCGGATCACTGCCACCATTATAGGCGACACCGGCGAGTGTGTTGGCGAGGGCAAAACTGACGGCGCTGACGAGAGCCAGCACGATGCCAAAAGTTCGTTGGTTATTCAGCATAACTTATCTCTTAGAAATTGGGGCTCCAGGATATGGCGATCTCCTCCTTAATGTCTTGATCGATGTTAGGTTGCAGGGTGCTTGAACTTAAGGGGCCGAATTTTAGTTTAAAGGTCGAGACCGCGCTTTTCCATGCTCCGCCACCACAAACTATCTGCATCCGGGTCAAATAATGTTTCCTGGTTACCCGGCACGATTGACCAGTTGTCGCGGTCGAGTTCACCTTCCAATTGACCTGCCCCCCAACCAGCATATCCGATAAAAAGTACTGCTCTTTTCGGCCCGGCGTCTTCGGTCAATGATTTAAGCACTTCAATGTTGCTGGTCACGGCAACGCCATGTCCTTTGCAAATGTGTTTATCCTTACCAAATTCTTCGTTGTGCATGAGATAGGCTGATTGTAGTTCGACCGGCCCGCCAATTCGGATTTGGAAGCTGCCTTTTATCTTGGTTAAATCAATGCCGATGGAATCGAGAAACTTTTGCGCTGATAAATTGTCAACTGGCCGATTAAGGACCAGTCCAAAGGCGCCAGTGCTGTCATGACGGCACACAAAAATTACTGTCCGGGCGAAACGGGGATCAACCATTTTGGAATTAGCAACGAGTAATTGACCCTGTTGGTATTTATCCGCCGCCTTTACCGGCTGTCCTGGAAGCATGCCGGACAATATCAGAAAAAGTGTAAGCAGGCCGGCCCAGTTCTTTAATATCATCGCTACAGCTGGCAGCGGCATAAACTGGTGCTGCCTCCCTAGATATAAATCCATCGGAGCAAGTATAGACTAAATCAGGATAATTTTGTGGGAATATAGTCGCAAAAAAACTTATCGTCATTCTGGCGAAAGCCAGAATCCAGAAAGCCTCGTTCTATACTTGCGCCAAAGGAAGACTGGACCCCGGATCAAGTCCGGGGTGACGGATGGTGCGGTGTTGAACCCTGGGTTCGAATCTCTTAAAGATCACGCAACATATAATTAAGGGGGCATATAATGTTACGTGTCCCCTTAATTCTTAAACCCCGCCGAAATGCTTGCCGAGCCGCTCGATCGCGGCGTCGAGGAGATCATTTTGTTTACAGAAACAGAAGCGGGCAAAGTGGGTGACGCCGCTCTCCGCACCGGCTTGATAAAATGGGCTGAACGGCACAGCGGCCACCCCAGCCTCAGTGGTTAAATGTTTGCAGAACT
This sequence comes from uncultured Rhodospirillaceae bacterium, assembly GCA_913041095.1. Lineage (GTDB taxonomy): Bacteria > Pseudomonadota > Alphaproteobacteria > Rhodospirillales > UBA2165 > TMED23. The sequence continues at coordinate 3,202 of CAJWIB010000254.1, forward strand.
TGGTGTCGTCACCGTTAAAGCCCAAAGGCCGGAAATCGGTAGTTAGAAAATACGTGCCTTCACTCGCCATCACCTCGAAGCCGATATTGGCGAGCCCATCACTGAGCCGGTCGCGCTTGGCCTGCATATCGATGCCCAGCGATCCGAAATATTCTTTATCTTTATTAAGCCCATAGGCGACGGCTTTTTGCAGATTGGGCGGTGTCGTAAAAGTCAGGAACTGATGCGCTTTAGCCATCGCTTCTATGAGCTTAGGCGCACCGACAGAGTAGCCGACTTTCCAGCCGGTCATTGAAAACGTCTTACCCGCCGAGCCGATTTTGATGCAGCGCTCCGCCATACTGGGCAGCGTTATCAACGGAATATGCGGCTTACCGTCAAAGGTCATGTGTTCGTAGACCTCGTCACACACCGCATAGGCATCATATTTTTCCATCAGCCCGGCGATAAATTCCAATTCTTCCTTGGTATAAACCTTGGCCGCCGGATTGGTCGGCGTGTTGAGCATGATCAGCTTGGTGTCGTCTGAAAACGCCTCTTCAAGCGCGTCGTATGGCAGTTCCCAATGGGGCGGCTCAATGCGGACGAGTTTGGGCACGCCCCCTGCCCGGCGCAAAATGGGCAAATAACAATCATAAAGCGGTTCGATCATCACCACTTCATCACCCGGTTCAACCAGCCCAAACAGGCATGCTGCCAATGCTTCGGTGGCGCCCGAGGTCACCATCGATTGGGTCTGCCAATCAAGATCGAGATCATAGAACGCCTTATTGTGAGCAGCGGCGGCCTGGCGTAATTCAGGCAAACCCATCATCGGCGGGTATTGGTTGGGACCTTCTTGGGTGGCGCGCTCGGCGGCAGCTCGAATATCAGCTGGGCCATCGGTATCCGGAAAGCCCTGGCCGAGGTTAATCGCTTTATGTTCCACCGCCAGTGCCGACATCACCGTAAAGATTGTCGTACCGTACTCGCCTAAAATCGTATTGGTCGGTTTCAAATGCCATTACTCCCTTAAAACCATTTATTTTTTTACAAATTTTTTCTTCTCTAGCACAAAAACCGCCTCTGGTCCCCCCATAACACTTTAAGTGGTGATTGTTAAATTGGATGGAGAATTGTGATGAAATCCTTTGACAGGGATGATTTACACTG
>CAJWIB010000255.1 GCA_913041095.1 uncultured Rhodospirillaceae bacterium
AAACGGCGGTTGCCTTCGGCATAAGTGGCTGAGCCATCTTCCTTTCCCTATATTCTGAGTTTCGGGGGTTGCTTAAGCTAGTCAGGCTTTTCACATGACCGGGAATATAAGCCTGCCATAAAGCTGCGTCAAACCATGCCAAGCATATTTCTGGCATTTTATTTACATTAAAATACTAAACCAGGCACTAAAAAAGGTTGTCATCCCCTGATTATGATGGAGAAAATAGATTCTGGTTACTAAAAATAGGGTCGATTTATATAATTCGGGAGCACGCTATGGATACGGATGATCTGGAACCAATTGTAAAAAAGCCGGAAATTAAAGACCTCGAAGTTATGTCGATCGAAGCACTTGGCAAATATATTGATGAACTTCAAACTGAAATAAAACGTGTTGAAGTGGAAATCGAATTAAAGAAAAAAGCCCGGGCCGGAGCCGAGGACGTTTTCAAGAAATAACACAGATTATTAGCATCCACTCCGCAAACCACAAAAGTGTTAACGAAATTTTAATGGGCTCTGTATATCCTAAAGGCTGTCATAGGCTCCCTTCTTTCACATGAAGACTTATGACACCTCCCTGTTAAACTCTAGTCGCTCCACATTCGGAGCGGCTTTTTTTATTAGTGCTGTTTAAGCTTGAAATTCTGGAATATCAGGCTTGCTTCCCCAGACACAAAATGATTCTGCTGACATTGGGAATTGCCGGGGCCGATAATTCTCATCATCTTCAATGATAAATCGATCAGAGTTCGAATACTCGAACACCATACCATCATGACCATCATAATAAAGAAAGTAGCCACCCGAGGTCGCATGGCGTCCCGGGCCGAAAACGATCTTGATTTGCTGCTCCTGAAAGAAATACCACGACCGCATTATGTCATCGATATCCTCGACTTGGTGATTGATGTGTTGAACGCCTGGTTTGGTCGTCGGGAAAAGCGCGATCTGATGATGAATGTCTTTCATTCTCAAAAGCGGACATCCACCGATCCAATCACTCACTCTGATATTGAAATGGGTTGTCCAAAATGCTTCATCCCGCGCTGGATCAGTTGAATTCAAGCCAATATGCCCGAGGCCGACCACGCCGGCATCGCGCGATGGAAAATAGCGGCGGTTGGCATCATACGGGCGGATAACGAGTTCTATACGATTTCCTGTCGGGTCTTTGAACCAGCAGAAATCCTCAACCCGGCGGTCTTCAATTTCCTCCGCTGTTCCCCGGGTACAAGCGTATCCAGCCGCTTCGAGAGTTACCATTGCGTCTTCAAGGCCAAGCCAGTCTTTAAGTTCGATACCAACCATGTGATCAGATGGATCACCTTTGAAGTAGCACAGAGAATGATCCCGGTAGTTGCTGCGAAGATATAGACGGTCAGCAGACTTCCGGATCGCTTGAAGGCCGATAATGCTGGTCGTAAATTGCTCGGCTCCTGCCAAATCCCCGGTGCCTAATCGAATATAGCAAAGGTCTTTGAGAACAATCATTTATCTGATCCAAATTGTAAGAATGATGTCAGCAGAATATTTGGCATGACTTAGTTTGTCAAAGATGCTTTGCTCGGTGGATGAAAGCGAAGCAATCAACCAGTCCGAAATCAACGCCTTAATCGACTAAGCTTTCATCATTTAGCGGGTAAGTTCCCGCATGCCTTGATCCAAACCACCGAGTGTCAGCGGAAACATCCGCCCGCCCATTATTCGACTAATTTCACGAATAGTCGGCGTAACATGCCAATAATCTTCCGGCACCGGATTGAGCCAGATTGAGCGGCTGTAAATTTCCAAAATTCGGTTGAGCCAAACCGCCCCCGGCTCTTCATTCCAGTGCTCGACACTGCCGCCCGGATAGGAGATTTCGTAGGGGCTCATAGTCGCATCGCCAACAAATATCAGCTTGTAATCGGCCGGATAGGTATGCAGCATATCCCAGGTCATGATCGTGTCGACATGGCGGCGGTCATTGTTTTTCCACACCTGCTCATACAAGCAATTATGAAAATAATAATATTCGAGATGTTTAAATTCACTACGAACTGCAGAGAATAATTCTTCGCATGTTTTGATGTGGTAGTCCATCGAACCGCCGATATCAAACAAGATCAAAACTTTAACAGCGTTGTGGCGTTCCGGCACCATTTTAACGTCCAGTAAACCAGCATTCTTGGCAGTCGAATGAATGGTATCAGGTAAATCCAATTCTATTGCGGCACCATCACGGGCAAAGCGGCGCAGACGGCGGAGCGCCACCTTAATATTGCGCGTGCCGATCTCGACCTGATCATCCAGGTTTTTAAACTGGCGTTTATCCCAGACTTTAACCGCCCGGCCATGACGGCCTTTATCCTGACCGATCCGCACCCCTTCCGGGTTATAACCATTGGCACCAAAGGGAGAGGTGCCGCCGGTGCCGATCCATTTACTGCCGCCTTCGTGGCGACCATCTTGTTCTTCCAAGCGCTTACGCAACTCTTCCATGAGCCTGTCAAAACCGCCAAGAGCTTCGATCTCAGCCATTTCTTCCGGCGTCATGACGCGCTCGGCCAGCGAGCGCAACCATTCTTCAGGGATTTCGGCCACCAGATCCTCTTCTGAAGTAAATTCAAGCCCTTCGAAACATTTGCCGAAAACTTGATCAAACTTATCAAGATTGCGTTCGTCCTTCACCATGCACGAGCGCGCCAAATAATAAAAATCATCAACCTTGTATTCGGCGACATCTTTTTTCATCGCCTCAAGCAACGTCAAATATTCCCGGAGCGATACCGGAACTTTGGCGTTTCTAAGCGTTAGAAAAAAATCAGTGAACATGGCTTAGCCGTTTCTCACCGTTAGTTGCTTTCCTGACGATTGATAAAAGCCAATTTCTCGAACAAATGAACATCTTGCTCGTTCTTTAGCAGCGCACCGTAAAGCGGCGGAATAATATCCTTACCGTCTTTCATCCTGAGCGCTTCGGGCGGGATATCCTCGACCATCAACAATTTGATCCAATCCAGCAGTTCGGAGGTTGTTGGCTTTTTCTTAAGGCCCGGCACATCACGCATTTCATAAAAAGCGTTTAATGCTTCGCGCACGAGATTTTTTTGAATATCCGGATAATGCACGTCGACAATTTCATGCATCACGTCTCGATCCGGGAAAGCGATGTAATGAAAAAAGCAGCGGCGCAGGAATGCGTCTGGCAATTCTTTTTCATTGTTCGACGTAATGATCACTATCGGACGTTGCTTGGCTTTGATGGTTTCACTGGTTTCATAGACGTGAAACTCCATGCAGTCCAATTCAAGTAACAGATCGTTGGGAAATTCGATATCAGCTTTGTCGATCTCATCGATCAGCAAAATCGGTAAATCGTCAGAACTAAAAGCATCCCACAATTTACCCCGTTTGATATAATTGGATATCTCATGGACTTTCTCGTCACCCAATTGGGAATCCCGCAAGCGCGATACAGCATCATACTCATAGAGCCCTTGCTGCGCCTTGGTCGTCGATTTGATGTGCCATTCAATCAAGGGCCGGCCAAGCGCCTCGGCAATCTCATGAGCGAGCACAGTTTTGCCTGTGCCGGGCTCTCCTTTGACCAACAGCGGGCGTTCCAGTGCAATTGCGCCATTGACCGCTACCATCAGATCTTCGGTCGCGACATAATTATCGGTACCTGAAAACTTCATATCTTAATATCCTTTGATTTAATTAAGCCGAAGTGCTGATCGCTTCTTCTATTGCATTGATTGCCGCATCAGCATTGCCGCCATCAGGACCACCGGCCTGGGCCATATCGGGACGGCCTCCGCCACCTTTACCGCCAACTGCTTCAGAACCGACGCGCACCAAATCGACTGCACTAATTTTTTCCGCCAAATCATCAGTCACCCCTACCACCAGAGAGGCTTTACCGTCATTAACGCTGATCAAGGCAACAACACCGGAGCCAACCTGGCCTTTAAGATCATCAGCCAGGCTTTTGAGGTCTTTTGCCGGCACTCCGTCCAGGGTTTTACCCGCAAATTTGATGCCAGAAATTTCCTTGATGTCCGAAGCGCTGCCACCACCGCCGCCAGTCGCCAATTGACGTCTCAGCTCGGTGATCTCTTTTTCCATCTTACGGCGCTCATCCAACAGGCTTTCGATCCGGCCCGGCAAATCGGCAGGTGAGACTTTCAAGACCGCCGCCGCATCGCTAAGCACTTTGGTTTCATCGGCTATATAGCTTTGCGCCGCCGCACCGGTGACAGCTTCAATACGGCGCACCCCGGCGGCGACAGCACTTTCGGAAACAATCCGGAACAACCCGATATCGCCAGTGCGTCTGGCATGGGTGCCACCACAGAG
>CAJWIB010000256.1 GCA_913041095.1 uncultured Rhodospirillaceae bacterium
AAAACACTTTTCTCGCCGCGATTATAGCGCTTCCAATCGTCCTCGGTGATCCGGGTTTCCTTGATACGATTGATGTCGATGGCAACCGATTGAAGCCCATCTGATACCAACGCCATCCGCCGCAAAAAATCTTCATGGCCAGATTTTTTAGCTAAGTCCTTAAGCGCATCGGTGATCTCCGTCGCCTGCTTCGACGTCTTGGATAGATCGGCGGTTTGCTGCTTAACGTTCTCGGAATCTTCTTTAACATTTTTTGATATTTTACTTGAGGCTGCGGTCAAATCATCTGTTCCGCGTTTTGTGGTCTCTCCGCAAGTTTCCATACTGGAAATCGCCCAATTTGACACATCGGCGGCTTCGTCGGCGCGTTTAGCAACATTCTCACCAACCGCATTAATGCCGCTGAGCGCTTCATTGAAGGTTTTGGTGAGGTCTTCCAGTTGTTGACGCATCTCTGCCCCCGATCCACCCATTTTCTGGGATAGGCGATCTGATGCTTCACTGACGTCCTGGGTTTGCCGGCGTAGGGCGTCACTGATGGATTTAAGTTTATTAAGATTTTGATCCGCTGTCTCGGAAGTTGTTTGCACGGTTTGCTGCATCGTTTTTCCAGCAGTTAATGTAGTATCGGTCGCGACCCGCGCGGTCTCAGACAATTGATCGTCACGGACATTGACGAGATCGGCTGTCCCCTCAAGTTTAGCGATGGCTCGGTCAGATGAAGCCGTCAGATCATCAAGACGTTGGCGGACAGCATTGCTGGTCTCTTCTAAGCGCTCCGAACTTTGCTCGGCCAGACGGGACATTTCCGCCACACCTGATTTTAAGGTACGGGCGGAAGCCTGCTGCGACACGTTGATCAAATCATGGCTCTGATGGTGCAATACATTGCCGGCCTCGCGGGCCCGGGCAATCGCGCAGTCCGATGCTGAGACCAAATCTTCGGCTTGCTGGCGTAATTTGTCACCTGCACTGTCAGCTTTTATGCTGGCTTCTTCGGAGGCGACAGATAGCGCTAAAGTCTGACGCTTGATGAGATCGGAAGCTTCTGCCGCCCGCAAGCTGGCTTCTTCGGAGGCGTTGGTAAGTGCTTGGATTTTTTCCCGCAATGCTTCGGTTATTTCGCCAACGTGGGTTTCGGCGCTATCTGCTGGATAGGTTAGTTGCTGCAAATGCCACCGCAAAGCTTGCGTTTCTGCCTGGTATATTTTGATTTTCTCAAAAACCGCGACGACAATCCAGATTAGGGCGATCGGCGTCACGATACCTGCGGCTAGCCCGCCAAGTTCATGGGGCAGTAATTGGGACAGATCTTCCAGACCGAGACTATCGAAAACATACGTCGCAGAACCGGCCAGCCAGCCAATAGTGGCCAGCGCCGCCAAGACACTCAGAAAATGATAGCGCGCATAAAATGGCGGTTTAAATTCAGGAGCGACTAAGCTATCGATGAGATTGGGGCTACTGTCCTCCACCCATTCATATTTTTCTTGAACGCCGGATTTCTTGGCATCTGACTTGTTGTTTTCAGCTGTGCTGTTAGCATCGTGCACAACTTCAATCGGTGGATTTTGATTTGGATTATCTGGCGCATTTTTCGCCATGTTAAGCTCCCAATTTCGTCGGTTAAGTAAAATGTCGCCCCGGCAATTTTTATAACACTTTGGCTTAATCTAACATAACCAAAGGCTTTCTCACAAATACTCTAAAGTGAAAAACTGTGATCAATATGACTTATAACCTGTGAATAAACTGTTAGAATTTTGTACATATTTCGGGATAACTTATTTTGCGTTCAACCTTTGCTTATCGCCCTTCACGAGTTAAATAGTAGTTCAGCACCATAAATATTGAGGGAACTTAAAAATGGATAATCAGATCAAAACAGAACTCGAAGCGGCTGCCTTTCGCGGGCTTGTTGAACATTTGCAAAGACGCACAGATGCGCAAAATATTGAAATCATGAACCTTGCCGGCTTTTGCCGAAATTGCTTGTCAAAATGGTATATGGCCGCTGCCGCTGAACGCGGTGTTGAGATGGACTACGATGAAGCGCGAGAAGTTGTCTACGGCATGCCTTATGAAGAGTGGAAAGAAAAACACCAGGCAAAGGCGTCACCCGAGCAGCAACAGAAATTTGAAGATACCAAACCGCTGCACGCCAAAATCAGCGGTCATTGATCGCTAGCTTGTCGCGATAATAATAACGGTAAAAAATCAACAGCGATAACAAAGTTAATAATGCCAGTGCGATTCCGGCCCGGTTCAGGAGATCAACGGCGCGGGCCACAGTGTCCGCGCTAGCCCCTTTTGAAAGACCAGCAGAATTTGCGATCAACCCTGCAAAGGCTGAGCCAAAAGCCAGGCCCATGGTCCGCATGGTCTGAACAGAAGACGCCACCAGTGTTTCCTCTCCTTCCTGAGCACATTTAATGGTTAAGGCGATAACATGATTATTTGATGTGCCGACACCCATGCCCATAATTGACAAAGATGCAGCGATCAAAATTACCGGTCCCTCAACGGCAAACAACGTTAGGCCAGTGGCGCCCATCACAATTAATATGCCACCGCCAATCACGGCTATAGTAATCGCCCGGTCTTGCCACGACGCCACCAACAATGCACCGACGGTCCAGGTAAAAGAGAATAAGGCGCTGATATAAGCCGCAACAATTGGTGTCTGATCATGCAAAATCTGCAAGTACAAAGTCATGTAAAGAATGGCGACAATGAAGGTAAAAGTAAAAAACAGAAGAAACCAAAAGGATGATCCAACAGATGTCGTCGGCACCAAAGTATTTTTTGGAAACATGCGATTACTGGAACGCGCATCGCGGAACATGGCATATGTGACCATCGCGATCGCGGCAAGAATTAAGCCGACGCGATAGACATTGTTATCCGTTTGCGAGGTAAGTCCGACGCATAAAATACCGAGTGCAAACAGGAGCAATCGTGTAACTGGAAAATTGTCAATTTTAGCATCGCTGGCAGAATGCTCAACATGGCGCCAAACCAAGCTGCAAAAAATCAGTGCCAACGGCACAATTGCCCAAAACGCGCCGCGCCACGATCCAAACTCGGCAAATATGCCACCAAAAGCCGGGCCAAATACCGTTGCCACTCCCCAGGTCGTTGAAATAATCGAGAGAATTCTAGTCCGCAGTTCCGGCGGGTAGATGTCACCGATCAAGCCATAAGATTGCGAGATGATGAGACCGCCGCCCAATCCTTGCAATAAGCGCCAGGCAATTAGAATTTCGATATTCGGTGCATAAGCCGCGCCGAGATTACCAATCAAGAACAACAGCCCGGCAATAACATAACCATTACGCCGGCCAAATATTTCGCGCGCCGGACCAGCACTGGCGGCACCAGCAATCGCACCCACCATGTAAATCATCACCGGCCACGAATAGAGTTCCGTACCACCGATATCCTTGATCACCGTCGGCATAATAGTGGTGATGATGAAGGTATCAACAGCAAACAGCAAAATACCGAGATTGATGATCAACGTATAGATTAGCAAATCCCCGCTAAACAGCCGCTGCCAGGTTGCCTGATCTTCGCCGGTTTCAAGATCAAAATTGTTATTTGTGGACATGGAGAATATTGCCGCGGTAATTTATTGAAAAGCAACCTTCGATTTTTGACCTGCATGTGATCCTGCAGAAAATATTTGTCAAAAATCCGGTTGAACTATTCGGATTTTAGGGGGTGAAATGTTTGCTGTTATTTTTGAAGTTGAACCTAAACCAGAAGGTAAAGCGGAATATCTCGATATCGCTGCAGCTCTGCGCCAGGAGCTTGAGAAAATAGATGGCTTTATATCTATTGAGCGTTTTCAAAGTCTAACCAATGATGGCAAAATGCTATCGCTCTCTTTCTGGCGTGATGAAGCAGCGATTACAGCATGGCGTGGGCAAACCAAACACCAGCGCGCTCAAGACAAGGGCTACAATGATTTATTTAATGATTACCGGCTGCGGGTTGCCGAAGTGGTGAGAGATTATACCAAGAGCAATCGAGAAGAAGCGCCGCAGGATGTGCCGGCAAGAAAATAAAATAGTAATTGGGGAACTATAATAATGAGATATCAGAAACTCGGTAATTCTGACGTTGAGATTTCGGCGCTTGGTTTTGGCGGTAATGTTTTGACTGATTTTTTTGGCCCGGTCGATGATGCCGAGTCGCTCAATACCCTTAATCACGCCGTCGATCTCGGGATAACTTTTATGGATACGTCAAATTCCTATGGCAGCGGCACCAATGAAGAGTTATTTGCCCGGCTGGCAGCTGAGCCCTGCGATGATATCGTGCTATCGACA
>CAJWIB010000257.1 GCA_913041095.1 uncultured Rhodospirillaceae bacterium
TTTGTTTAGAGCTTTATATAGGAAGACTTATAGTTCGTCGACGACTGCTTGTTCTATGCGCTCGCCGGTATAGGAGACAAAAGTACCGTCATAATCGACGGTCGCCATATCACAGAAAATTTCGAGGCGGTGGCCATCCGGGTCACGCCCGCGCATGACGGAATTTCGGTGACAGTTTACTTAACTCGAATTATCGGGGATACGTAACAAGTACATGTCCTCCTTTAACCCAACCCCAGCTTCTTCTTCAAAAGCTCATTGACCATTTGTGGGTTGGCTTTGCCGCCCGTGGCTTTCATTATCTGGCCGACGAACCAGCCAGTGACTTTGGTATTGCCATCGCGGTATTGCTGGGTTTGGTCAGGATTATCATTGATCAGCGCATCAATCATGGCTTCGATCTCACCGGTGTCGGTGATCTGTTTGAGACCTTTGTTCTCGACGATTTGTGCCGGATCACCGCCCTCGGTGACCATCACTTCAAAAACATCCTTGGCGATGCGGCCCGAGATCGTATTATCGGCGATCAAGCCGACCAGCTTGCCGAGATCATCGGATGACACCGGGCTTTCAGCAATGCCTAAGCTGTCTTTGTTAAGCACAGCAAACAATTCTTGGATGATCCAATTAGCGGCGAGCTTGGCATTTCCGCTCTCGGCCACGGCTTCAAAATAATCAGCGGTTTCTTTGTCAGCCACGAGCGTTGCCGCATCATCGACAGCGACACCAAAGTCATTGACAAAGCGTTGCTTCTTGGCGTCCGGCAGTTCTGGTAAACTTGCTTTTATCTCGTCGACGAATTCCTGGGTCAAGTCAACCGGCAGCAAATCCGGGTCCGGGAAGTAGCGATAATCGTGCGCTTCTTCTTTCGAGCGCATGTTCCAGGTCTCGCCCTTATTGGCATCATAGAGCCGGGTTTCCTGAACCACGCTGCCGCCATCTTCATAGATTTTGACCTGACGCTCAGCCTCATATTCAATTGCCGCCATGACAAAGCGAACCGAGTTGATGTTCTTGATCTCAGTCCGGGTGCGCAACTCTTTCTCACCCACCGGGCGGACACTGACATTGGCGTCACAACGCAGCGAGCCCTGCTCCATATTGCCGTCACAAGTACCGAGATAACGCATAATCGCCCGTAATTTTCGCATATAGGTGCCGGCTTCCGCCGGGCTCCTGAGATCTGGCTTAGAGACAATCTCCATCAGCGCGACACCTGAGCGGTTGAGATCTATAAACGTGCGCTTCGGGTCCTGATCATGCAGCGATTTACCGGCGTCCTGTTCCATATGCAGGCGCTCGACGCCGATATCGCGCGGCCCTTCCGGCATATCCAGCGTGATCACGCCTTCACCGACAATCGGTTCCAGAAACTGCGAAATTTGATAGCCCTGCGGCAGATCGGGATAAAAATAGTTTTTGCGTTCAAACACCGAATGCAGATTGATCTTGGCGTTGAGCCCTAGCCCCGTACGTACTGCCTGCTCAATACAAACCTCATTGATCACCGGTAGCATGCCCGGCATAGCCGCATCAACCAGCGACACTTGGCTGTTGGGCTCGGCGCCAAACTCGGTGGCAGCGCTGGAGAATAATTTTGCCTTGGAAATGATTTGCGCGTGAACCTCAAGACCGATCACAACTTCCCAATCACCGGTTTCACCTTCGATTAGGTAGGTCATGCCACGCCCTCCAAGTATGATGGCTGCGCGGTAAAGTTCGCCGCCTCTTCAAGCACACCACCAACCCGGAACAAGGTCTCCTCATCAAACGGCTTGGTGATCAGGTGGAGGCCAAGCGGTAAGCCTTCATCCGACAACCCCCCCGGCACTGAGATCGCCGGCAAGCCGGCCAAACTGGCAGGCACAGTAAAGACGTCGTTCAGATACATCTGCACCGGATCATCCATTTTTTCGCCAATGGCAAAAGCTGGCGACGGTGCGGTCGGCGTCAGCATGACATCAACACCTTCAAAGGCCTGCTGGAATTCCTGCAATATCAGTGTGCGCAGCTTCATCGCTTTAACATAATAGGCATCGTAATAGCCGGCGCTTAAGACATAGGTACCGATCATGATACGACGGCGCACTTCGGCACCAAAGCCTTGCCCCCGTGTGTTTTCATACATCTCATCCAAGCTGTCACCTTCGACCCGCAAGCCATAGCGTACGCCGTCATAGCGCGCGAGGTTCGAGGAGGCTTCGGCAGGGGCGACAATATAATAAGTCGGCAGGGCATATTTGGTATACGGCAGGGAAATCTCCACCGGCTCCGCCCCGGCAGCTTTGAGCCATTCAATGCCCTGCTGCCACAGCGTTTCTATTTCACCCGGCATGCCATCCAGGCGATACTCCTTTGGGACACCCACTTTGAGGTCTTTGATATTGCTGGTGAGTGCGGCGGCAAAATCCGGTATTGACTGATCGACCGAGGTCGAATCTTTTTTATCATGGCTGACCATGCTTTGCAGCATGATCGCCGCGTCCTCGACCGTGCGCGTCATCGGGCCGGCTTGATCGAGCGATGAGGCAAAGGCCACCATGCCCCAGCGCGAGCACCGGCCGTAAGTGGGCTTCATGCCGACAATACCGGAAAATGAGGCTGGCTGCCTTATTGAGCCACCGGTATCAGAACCTGCGCCGCCCAGGGCTAAATGACCGGCGACAGCGGCAGCTGAGCCGCCGGACGAGCCGCCCGGCACCCGGTCTTTACCGTCATCCAATTTCCACGGATTAATAACATTACCGTGGTAGCTGGTGATATTGGCGGAGCCCATGGCGAACTCATCCATGTTGGTTTTACCCAGCATCACGGCACCGGCTTCCTTGAGGTTTTGCGTTACGGTCGATTCATATGGTGGCGTGAAGTCCTCCAGGATATGCGACCCTGCTGTCGTAGCAACACCATCCGTGCAATAGAGATCCTTGACCGCGATTGGAATGCCGTCCATGGCACTTGCGGCAGCACCTTTAGCGCGCCGCTCATCAGATGCCATCGCGCGTTCTAACGCCAGCTCAGGGGTTTCGGTGATAAAAGCATTGAGATCGCGCGCTGCCTCGACAGCAGCGATATGCGCTTCCGCTAATTCCACGGCAGAAAAATCACCTTTGTCCAGACCATCCCGGCTCCTGGCAATTGTCAGATCTGTCAGGCTGTTCATTACTCAACCACCTTCGGTACGACGTAGAAGGCTAACGGATTTCCCTGGGCATCAGCGGGCCGATCCGGCGCGTTTTGCAATACGCGCTCAGCATCAGCACCATCATTCACTTCGTCAGTACGGCTCGGCATCGCCATCGCAACGACGCTGGTCATCGGCTCGACATTGTCGGTATTGACCTCGTTCAATTGCTCGATCCAGTCAAAAATATTAGTCAGCTCGCCGGCGAGGTTTTCGGTCTCAGATTCAGAGACTTTAATGCGCGCCAATTTCGCAATGTTCAGGACGGTGGCTTTATCCACGACTTTTACTCTTGTTAGGTGGTTTTTAAGACGGCGGAAACTATCACCAGGGATATGCATTCGCAAGGTTTGTCATGTGGTTTGAAGCTTAAGCTTTAGCGTTTTATGATGGCGGGACGAAGAATATGAAATATGTCAAACGCAACATTCATCATCGGTAAAAAAAATTATTCCTCTTGGTCGTTGCGCGGCTGGCTGGCGGTTAAAACTTCGGGCCTGGAGTTTGACGAGAAATTAATGCCGCTGTTTGAAGATAATCACCCAACACCATGGCCCGTGAAACACCGACCGGTAAAGCCGGACAGCATTTCGCATGATATTGAGCGCGCCTCGGCACGCTTGCCATTAATGGATCGAGGTACAAACACCGGAGAATGATGAACGCATAGCAGATAAATCCTCGACAGTTTCTTAACCGACAGCCACGGCATTTGTTAATTGAGCGTAGCGGTCTATCTGCGTCGCCTGATTGCCGTACTGCGCCGCGAGCGCAGCGACCCGTTTTAAATACAATCCAATATCATGTTCATCGGTGTAGCCGATACCTCCGTGGAGCTGGATGGCGTTCTTGGCGACCGACAGGGCGCCGCCCGAAGTGCTGGCCTTAACTGCGGCTGCCATTGCCGAATCTTCTTGCCCAAAATCCATCGACGCACAAACGCGATAGACAAAGGATTTGGCGATTTCGACATTTATGAATTCGTCGACAGCAATATGCTGCAACGCTTGAAAGCTGCCGATCGGACGGTCGAACTGCTCACGGACTTTCAGATATTCCACTGTTATTTCAAAGGCTTTGGTAGCAGCGCCTAGCAGCTCGGCGCTGGTGGCGAC
>CAJWIB010000258.1 GCA_913041095.1 uncultured Rhodospirillaceae bacterium
GTGATGCTTGTTTAACCGTGCCCGCTCGCCCGCCGATATCCGATGTTTTACCGTGACCAGGTGTTTGGATTTAATCATGATGACAACCTCGTTATAATCTTCGCCGACCTTGCAGCAGTCCCGTTATATATGTATCGGTGCCATAAACAAAGCGGTCAGAATGTTTCAATATGAGGTCACACCAGGCCTTATAAAGCTTTCCGCCGGAAGCAATATCACCAGCACGAAACGATATCTCGGCCAAAGATTCTCATAGCGGTCGAGCATTTTTCCGGCGGGTTCCGTCATGCCCGCATGCGCCTATAAAATCTTTAGTTTCGGATGTTGTTCAACGAGCTCCGCTACAGGCAAAGCGTCAAAATAATTTTGCGAATAAATATTATATTTAACAATTGGTTAAACAAATTCTTTAACTTGTAACATTAAGGACAATAGAAGTTCAAAAAGATGAAATTCACCAACCGCTTTATAGAATCCTTTTTTAAGCTGGGAAAATATCTCATCTGTTTTAAAGAACTGCCAAACTGGTTGGCTGTAATACACATGAGTAACAAATAGCGCCAAAGCCCCATCGGCTTTTGCACCCACCGCGGACAAACATTCAACCAAAATGGCAATTAAAAACCTGAATTGAGGTAGTTTTATTGAATAGTCTGTTAATTTGCAGCGTGTTTTTGCGGCTGCTCCTCATAAATTGCCTTAATAATCGAGATTAATGGATACAGCGCCGCACAAATTGCGATCATAAAACCATAGCCCCCTTCTTTATAAGCACGGCGGCGGAAATACACTTTATAGAACCGCGACAGAAATTTACGGAATGCATCGCCGAGTGTCGTCACTTCGTTGTTATCAACCAAATCCCTTGCACGCATGGTGGTATAGCGATCCAAATGCTGCAGCATCTCGGAGAAGTCAGTATATATGTGATGGATAACGGGGTTTTTTAGGTCGGTTGGCGATTCTGAGCCGGTGACGGTTAAATGTGGATGCAGGCGCTGTATGCCCCACGATTTGACGCCTTTCCGGAACAAACCAATATAAGCCAGCTTGCCAAACGACTCACCACCCCAGCCGTGGGTAATTAACTTGCCGCCTATATAATTAGCAATTTTCAGATTATAGACGTCATATTTTGGCTGCTGGATGGTCGTACGAATTTCCGCCGCCAGTTTAGGTGTTATCCACTCATCCGCATCGACTTCTAAAATCCAATCAGACCGGCAGGAAGCAATACCTTTGTTACGGCGTTGCCCTTCAATCTCCCACGAGCCTTCTAGCAGGCGGGCACTATAGCGTTCGGCTATGGCCTTGGACTCATCGTTGCATTTATCGAGCACGACAACCAGTTCATCGACCCAGTCCAAACGCCTAAGGCAATCATCCAGCACTTCGGCTTCGTTGTGGATAACGACCAACGCAGATATTGTCACATCTGTCATAACTCCTATCTCGTTACGATGAGCCAGAAACTCTCTCTTATCAAATACTACAAGCTAGCGCCATAGGCGCTGACGGGAGATAGTCAAAGCTGGTTTTCTTCTGACAATACCAAAAATCCTCTTTGCTGCTACGCCAATTCGTTATGAACATTTACCTTCTTAGCGTTGTCAGCCCTTTGTTTACCAATTCCCGATCAAGAGTCCGGCGTCTCGTTCGGAATTTCGAAGCTTGCCGATAATTTCTTCATCGCTAACCGTTATGCGGGTTCGTCGACGCCGCAGCCAGGTAAAGATTTTTTCGTGAAGTTCCCGTCGCACGGCTTCGTACTGAGGATCTTGAGCAAGGTCGACAGTTTCCATCGGGTCATCAGCCAGATTGTAAAGGAGAGAATCGTGTTCTTCATAGATGACGTATTTCCAATTCTCGTTAACGATGATGAACCCTCGGCACCGTTCCGGCGTCTGACCAAGAATTTCCCTTGCCTCTTCACGAAGAGAATAGTCGATTTCACAAAACGCCTCCTCCCGCCAATCAGCAATATTTTCATCTTGGATAAGCGGCATCAACGATCGTCCCTCAAGGTGGAAGGGAGGCTTCAAACCGCCGGCGACTTCATAGAATGTCGGCAGTAGGTCGATAGTTTCTATGAATCGGGAATCCTCGGTTCCTCGAGTCTTGTCAGCCTCAGGCGACGGATCGTAAATGATCAAGGGAATGCGAATACTTGGATCATGATGCATGTCCTTTTCTCCAAGCCAATGGTCACCTAAATAATCTCCGTGATCACTGGTGAAGACGATCATGGTATCCTCCATACGTCCGATTTCTTCCATGTGGGCGAACAGTCGGCCCAAATGATCGTCGATTTGGCTGATTAAGCCCATATAGGCCGGCAGCACTGTCGCTCGAACTTCGTCTCGGGCGAAGTTGCGGCTGTAATTGGTCTTCATGAAGGCTTCATGCACCGGGTGAGGGTCTCGGCGTTCCTCCTCGGTTCTTTGAGGGGGAAGAAAATCGGCGGGACCATACTTTTTGTGATAGGGCTCCGACACAATATAGGGCCAATGAGGTTTTATATAACTGAGATGCAAGCACCAGGGGTCGTCGCTGGCTTCGTCCATGAAGTTCATGGCTCGGTCGGTCATGTAGGCGGTTTCCGAATGTTCGTCAGGAACCCGAGCGGGTTGACCAGCATTCCGCATTTGCCAGCCGCTAAGAATTTCCCCATCTTTACCTGCTGCGGCGTTGGCCACTTCGTTCCACGGATTTTGGCTGTCAAAGCCGTGTCGGCTGAGATAGGCGTTATAGTTAAGGTCCTTCGGAACGAAGGGGTCTGGATGCAGGCCGTCGTCATGTTCAAAGGCTTCGAAACCGCATTCCATTACATTGGTTCCTTTTGCGGAATTCGGATCGACGCCCAGACGTTCCAGTCCGGCGAGATCAGGCATCATATGGGTCTTGCCGACCAACGCGACCCTCATTCCCAAGGGCCGGAGGATGTCTCCCATGGTCAGTTCGTCGACTCGCAGAGGGTAGAGGTTCCAATTGGCACCGTGGCAAAACATGTATAACGTCCTGTATAGAAGGATGCGCGCGATGGGCCACATATAGACGCCTGGGCATAGGATCGGTTAAATATCACACCCTTCGCAGCCAAGGCGTCGATGTTTGGGGTTTGGATGCTTGGATGGCCCGTACAACCCAAATAGTCATAACGAAGTTGGTCGCACATAATAAATAAAATATTTTTGGCCTTATTGGACATGCCCCAGATTTCCAATTATCATAGTTGGCTGCGCAAATATTATTTTTTCAGATGAATGTCTAGAACACTTAAGAAAGTCGCCACCAGGTGAAATTTTAATGAAATAAAATTGTCGCCCTTAGACAGTTGATGCATCGTTCAGCAAAAACTACAGAAAGAAAGATGATGCTGATACAATTAGGTTTAGAACCAGAACAGTATGACTGTTTTCGCAGCATATGCCAACGCGCCGCTAAGATTCTGCGCCAGCATGAACTCGGTTTTGATGAATCCAATGAGGGGCAGATAGCCGATTTAGACAAACTGGTTGGCCTTCCCGAGTACAACATTCTTCCCCCTGAATTTGAACAAGCCTTGGTGGCGATCGGAATCGTTTGGAACAATGCAGATATCAATTGGTCGATGGACGAGCGTATCGTGAATACGGCGGTTAGTGACTCCATGGGGCGGTTCTTTTTTAAAAAAATGTAAAGGGGTGATGGATAGTTATTCGTCTTTCGGGAGCTCTGTTTGAAGATGCAGCCGCTGCTGAACGGGGAAAAAATGAAGATCATATTTCAAAATTATTAGCCCCCATAAACCCTGCGGCGCCCGCAGCATTACCAACACAGCCGTTGCCCCCAATAGAATAAGATACCAGGACCCATAGTCCGCCAGCGATTCTCGCAATAAAAAAAACACAATGGTACCCAGGATTGGCCCTTCGATAGTTCCGATACCCCCGATCACGACAATGAATATCACCGTCGTTGTCCAATTAATGTCGAAGGCCGCACTGGGGCTGATCCGAAGTTTGGTGAGAAAAATGAGCGCCCCGATGGCGGCGGTGCCGAAAGCTGCAAAAATATAGACCAATAGTTTGGCTTTAAAATTATCAACGCCCAAACTTGATGACGCTCTTTCGGAATCTCTGATTGCCGTCAACGCAAGACCATGGCGCGACCGTAGAAGTAAGTAAACAATCGTGATGACGGCAGCGACGACGGCAAGGGCCACCCAATAGACGGCGGTGTCTCGACCAGACCGAGTTGAGGCTATCGATTTGACCACTGAAAC
>CAJWIB010000259.1 GCA_913041095.1 uncultured Rhodospirillaceae bacterium
TATCGGCAGCTTGAGCGTTTGGCACTGCGAGCATAGCTGCCAATGGCGCAGCCAACAAGATTTTCTTAAACATACGATATTCTCCCATTAAGATTTTGCTCACACAAATAGAGCAATCCGATAAAAAATCACACCTTTGTTTGTGGTCAATATATGAGGCTAAAAGGCGTAAATTTCAGCATTTAGTTCAAGTCTAAATTATTCAGATCCCGAACTCTAGTTCCAAAATATCATCGTTGCAACAATTTGAATTTAGCCAATCAAACTAAACTATAGTCCGATTTCGCTGATCATTACGATATGCAGAATTGGAATGATTAATTTCTACAGGAAATCTAAGCTTTAATAATTGATCAAAATCAAAAGCAACTGCGGGAACGCTAACGCATCCCCGCATTTTTAATTCAATGATAATGTCAATACTTAGAGTTTGCACTCACCAGACATTACCGGAGCATGGTCTTCCAACACAGTTTCCCGAACTGACAACTGCCATTTACCGCCTTTATTAACAACTTGGCGGGAATAAAAGTTTTGAATCGGAAAATGGTTCTTACCGAATTTGATTTTACCCCGAACTGAGGGGAAATCGGCTTTTTCCATACCCTTGCGGACGGCGTCAATATTCTTTGGATCACCTCCAGCTGCTTTTACGCCGGCAGCAATTAACATCAAAGCGTCATAGGCCTGAGCAGCATAGTGGGCCGGAACTTGACCTTTGTAATGCTTGGCAAAGTCAGCAACAAATTTTTTATTTGTGGCATTATCTAAATCCGGTGCCCAGAAGGATGTATTGAACATTCCAATGAGGTGATTCATTTTGCGTTTCTGGAAAACCGGCAGATTGGCACCGTCGATAGAAAATACATTGTAAAGTGGTGTTGTTTTATTCAATCCGGCCTGTTTGTATTGGGTGAAAAAAGCCGGACCCCAGGCGCCAGGATAAAAGACAAATACGCCGTCAGGCTTCGCGGATTTCACCTTGGCCAACTCGGCAGACCAATCTTTATGACTCATAGGAACAAGATCTTTACCCACGGTTTCGCCTTTGAAGGTCCGCTCAACACCGGTAACCATCTGTTTGCCAGCGGCATAGTTCAAAGACATGATATAAAGTTTCTTAACGCCACGGCGGTTCAACAATTCGCCCATCGCCATTGGCGTCTGGCTGTTTTCCCAGGCCACATTGAAGAAATTCTTGTGACATTTTTTACCGGCATAAAGAGAATGCCCGGCATTAGCGCTGATGAAGATTTTTCCTGCTTTCAGGGCAACCGGCGCAGACGCACCCATTACATGAGACCAGATAAAGCCAGTCATAAAGTCAACTTTGTCTTTTTTGATGAGCTTTTCGGTTTTTTGCTTACCGATATTTGGTTTAAGTTGGTCATCCTCAAATATAAGTTCGAGCTTTTTATCACCAATTTTACCACCAAGATGTTTGTGGGCAACTTCAAAGGCAGCTTTCATATTTTTGCCGATAATCGAAGCTGGTGTCGTCAGTGTCAAAACGATACCGACTTTAATTGTATCGGCAGCTTGAGCGTTTGGCACTGCGAGCATAGCTGCCAATGGCGCAGCCAAAATGATTTTTTTGAACATTTATAACCTCCCTTAGGTATTATCGTTCTTAACTATCAATACAACCTAAATATTAATCATATCGATTTATTCGATTTAACTGATTTTATTCAGTAATTGAGAAAAAAAGATATAAAATTCTCTATTAGTTGTAAGTCTAAATTATTTGGTGGCCGAACTATAAATTTGAAATACCATTGTGACAACACTTAGGATGTAACCAATCATAATAAATACAATTCCACCTAGGAAAAACGGCCGACCTGCAATCAATCGCCCACCCGTCACCTGCAATACTCTATCGACAAAGGAGAGTCTCAAAATCTCCATAAGCAATCATTGTCCTGTAAAGTCGATTTCTCCATCCGGCAATAGATAGAGCACGAGTGCCGTGCCATCTGTCACGGTCGGGTTATGCGCTGTCTCCGGTCCATAGACGACCCACCCGGCGCCATGATTGTCAAATTTAGCATCGCCTAAGATCGGCATGATGAGATCGATCTCGCCTTTGGGATGACGATGATGTGGACCAACGACATCGGCCATGTGCACGACATCGACACTAAATCCGTCCAGATCTTTGAACAGGCGGCCAAATTTAATGCCGCCATATTCTTGATCACACATCCAGCCTTCCTTGACTGCGGTCTCGCAAGCAGTCTGAATATTTTTGAAAGTATCACTGTTGGTAGAGAATTTGTCATTCAATTCCGCTGCCAGCGCCTTATCAAGGGGTTTGCCGGCAATTGAGCTGGTGATATTTTGAACCAGTGCCTGGAAGGTATCTTTGCTCATCGTTTCATTCCTCTTTTTCAGCTAAGTCGCCACAGGCAGCACCATAGGCCGCAATTTTATCTCTAAAATCCTCGGGAATTCGAACCGGCTTAAATTCATCAGCCCCGACGAAACAAGAAACCTGATCTATCTCGAAGCACAACTCCTCCGCTTCATTAAAACCCTCTACAATATAATTGATCGATGAACCACCAAGTTTTTTAATTCTTAACCTCAGTTCAATTTCGTCCCCAGCTCGAACCGGATGCATGAACTCACAACCCAGCCGAACGGTTGGAGTATCTAATTCAAATTCATTATGTAGGGCGACCCAATCATGGCCAATCAACTCAACCAACCAATGTTCGATGATTTCCATGCCGATGTGGAAAACTTGAGGTGTGTAAACGACCCCGGCGGGATCGCAATCACCCCACAATAAACGGCGGCGTTTAGTATAGGGAATTTTCATGTCAAAAAATTAGTAACCTTAATTAATTGCCGTAAAATGATCGAAATAACTTCAAAATATGTTGTGTCTCAGCAGGTCGTCCCATATATTACCAATAATTGTTCGATTACCAAACAATATTTGATTTTTGGCCAAAAACAAGAATTAGGTGTGAGAATAGCAGATGGATGGTGGCACAGCATTAGCGCGGGTGACACAAGGCGGTGAACGCTCTTTCACTAAAGAAATTCAAAAACTTACCCTCAGTGCGGGTGAAGAATTTCATGGTGAGGGTATCCTTGCAGTCACCAAAGCCCTGCTCCAATCCGGCGTCTCTTATGTGGGCGGCTACCCCGGCGCACCAATGTCGCATTTGATCGATGTGCTAGCTGATGCCAGTGACGAAATCCTTGAACCAATGGGTATTACTTATGAGCAATCAGCCTCCGAAGCAGGTGCCGCCTCGCTGCTGAGCGCTTCTGTCCATTATCCTTTGCGCGGCGCCGTGACCTGGAAATCTGTAGTCGGCACCAATGTCGCCTCGGACGCGCTGTCAAATTTGGCTTCAACCGGCGTCAAAGGCGGCTCACTGATTATCCTCGGTGACGATTACGGCGAAGGCTCCTCAATCATGCAGGAGCGCACCTATACCTTTGCCATGAAATCTTCGATCCCACTGATGGACCCGCGTTATGATATGGGGCGCATGGTTGAGCTGACTGAGCATTGTTTTGAGTTATCTGAAGCGTCCAACATGCCGGTATTCCTCAACATGCGTATTCGAGCCTGTCATTTGACCGGCAGCTTTATCGCCAAAGATAACAAGATTGCCGAGTTCAATGCCAACAATCCAATACCTGAACAGATATACGACGTTACCAAGATTGTGCTGCCGCCGGCGTCTTACCAGCATGAAATCGCTAAGTTTGACGAGCGTCTCCCCGCGGCAGCTAATTATGCACACAAAAATAATATCAATGAAGTCTTCCCAGGTGCAGGTGGCTGTTTGGGCATCATTACCCAGGGTGGCACTTACACCGTGGTGATGCGGGCACTCCAGCGTTTGGGCGCTGCCGACGCTTTCGGCAATTCTGATATTCCAGTCTATTGCATGAATATGGTCTATCCCCTGGTAACAGATGAAATCGTTGACTTTTTGAACAACAAAGACAGTGTTCTGGTCGTCGAAGAAGGCAATCCGAATTACATCGAAACTCAGATCGCCGAAATCGCCCACCGCAGACAACTCGATTGCCGCGTCCATGGCAAAGATATGCTGCCGATGGCAGGTGAATATGTATCCAATGTTGTGCGGGAAGGTATCGCGCAATATCTCGTCGAGGAAGGCCCGGTATACATCAGCCAGAACGCCCTCACCAAAAATTCCGAAATTCAGGCCAAGACCCAGCAGGCTCAATCATATCTGCCGG
>CAJWIB010000260.1 GCA_913041095.1 uncultured Rhodospirillaceae bacterium
CATGACGATCCAAATACCGGCTGGCCAAAATAGCAGAGCCGATGAGATACATGTCAGGAAAGCACTGACAGCGTTGAAGCAAGTTGACGGGGTATTGTCTTCAAAGCACATCGCCTCTGCCGAGATTAGTGATTTGCTGAAACCGTGGCTCGGTGAGACCGCCGATTCTGATGGCTTACCATTGCCGCAGATCATTGATGTCGAAGTTGATCGAAGCTCGGATTTGAGTGCCGAAAAATTAACTGAACTCGTGGCGCCGATCATACCCGGCACGACCGTTGATAATCATAGTATCTGGTTGACCAGTCTAGTGGATACGTTGCGCTCAACCGAGCTCATCGCCACAGCTGTCGTTTTGCTGATAACGCTGGCGACCATCGGCACAGTCGTTTTTACCACCCGCACCGGCATGGGCATCCATCGCCGGACTATTGAGGTGTGGCATTTTGTCGGTGCCCAAGATGAGTTCATCGCCCGCCAATTTGCGCTACGCGCCTTTATCGTCGGTCTGCAAGGTGGCTTTGTCGGTATCTTGCTGGCTGCTCCTATACTCTATCTCTTTGATTTTATTTTAGAAAATTTGGAAGAAGGCTTACTGCCAAAAGCCAGTCTTGATGTTTCGATTTGGATTAGTGTCGGCGCGATTATTCCGATCATTGCGCTTATTGCCATGGCGACCGCGCGCTCTACGGTGCTAAAAACCTTAAAGAAAATGGTGTAGGGCATGGCGACACCGCACACCATGTTTGGGGCCCCGCGACCGAAACGCCGATTGCGGCTATTTGGCCTATTGCTCATTGTTTTGGTTGGCGTCTGGGGATATGGGCTATTCGTGTTTGTCGGCATGATTCCGCACCAGACAACCAATGTAGAGCGAACGACCGATGCAATTGTCGTACTGACCGGCGGCAGTGATAGACTGAAGGAAGGTCTGACTTTACTAACGGATAAAAAAGCCAAAAAGCTGTTTGTTTCGGGGGTATACCGCGGCAACGATGTGCGTCGGCTGCTCGAAATTCAACAACGTAGCCCGGCCGATCTTCTCTGTTGTATCAGCCTTGGCTACAATGCGACTAGTACCGCCGGCAACGCTATTGAAACCACCGGATGGATAAAGAGCCAGAATTACCGGTCACTTCGGTTGGTGACGGCAAATTACCACATGCCGCGCAGTCTGCTGGAATTTAGCCATCTTATGCCGGCGCTTGAGATTATTCCTCACGCCGTCTTCCCGGCACAATTTAAACGCGCCCAATGGTGGCTATGGCCGGGCACGGCAACGCTGATCATCAGTGAATATACCAAATATATTGTCGCTTCCGCGCGCCGAAAAATGGAAAAGCTATGGGGTATATTGATTAATGGATCACCGGCCCCATGAATTATATTCGTTCGGGAATATTTAATTTTTTATTTTTTGGTTGGACTGCTTTTATGCTGGCCTTCCTCTGGATCGCTATGCCGTTTTCACCGTCGACATTTCGCCGCGCCATTTCGCTCTGGCCAAAGGGCTGTTTTGCGCTGCTGAAAATTATTGGCGTTACCTTTGAAATGAGGGGGCTAGAAAACTTACCTAAAAAACCAGTGGTCTTTGCCGTCAAACACCAATCAGTGTGGGAAACGATCTTTTTCCTATGGCAACATCGCGACAATGCTTACATCATGAAATCCGAGCTCACCCGCATTCCGTTCTGGGGCTGGTACATGACCAAAAGCTCGCATGTGCTAGTCGACCGGACCGGTGGTGCTAAATCAATGCGTGAATTGATCAGAAAAACCAAAGAAATCATGGATAACAGCCGCTCAATCGCCATCTTCCCGGAAGGTACGCGGATGCCGTCTGGTTCAATTGGTACGTTCCATCCCGGCGTTGCTGCAATTTACACGCAGTTGGACACCACCATCGTGCCAGTCGCAGTCAACTCCGGATTATTCTGGCCGCGCCGGAAATTCCTAAAAAATCCGGGCAAGATCATCATCGAATTCCTGCCGCCGATTGAGCCTGGTATGGGCCGCAAAGAATTTATGGCAGAGCTGCAAAGCCGCATCAAAGCAGCTACTGAAAAACTCGAAAAAGAGGCCGGCTTTTTGACACCGGAAGAGATATCAGAAAACACGAGCGAGAGTATTAAGAACTCTGGGGAAACCGGATGACACTTAATTAATTGGGTAAGCGGCACCTTTAAATCTGTACCAATGCTTCGTCTCTGATCATCGCAGCTAGTTTTGCAACCTCCTCAGGATCATTGGCTTTCTCAAAATTTGTCCCGACCGCCAAAATGGTTGCGACGGCTTGAATACGGCCTGACATCAAAACGCAGGGATCATAACCAATTTCTTCGTTGCAAATTAATTTAGATTCTTTTCATATTAAATTTACAGGTATAAGGAAAATAGCTGGTTTCTGTATCTTCAAATTTAGTTAAATCACGTTCATTTTCGTGAAATCAACCAATCCATTATCTGCTCCGGACCCCGGACCACCTGAACGAGACATCTATAGTTTTTCCACTCACTCGCTTCACAACCTGCCTGTGAATTCCGCCTAAAACAGTATAAAGTCTTAAAAAACAATTCGTTAGGCAGATATAAAATGGTGGGTAAATTTTTAATTACGGGGGAAACAAAACAAGAACTTTTCTTGACCATGGATGCAGTTTACCGCTACACTGAGCACCTAAAAATATACTGAATTTTAACCGGGACCAGGAAAGACATTCAAAATGTCGTCAATTGCCGCAATTTCTCAGCAAATTTGGGACATGAAATACCGCTTCAAGAGCGCTGATGGTGAAGCAATCGACAAAACGATTGACGACACCTTTCACCGTGTCGGTACTGCGCTGGCCCAAGCCGAGACCAGCCCGGAAGATTATGCTGACGAGTTTTATGAGGCGCTGCGTGATTTCCGTTTTTTGCCGGCCGGACGCATTATGTCGGGCGCTGGTACTGAACGTGATGTGACGCTGTTTAACTGTTTTGTCATGGGCGACGTTCCTGATGACATGTCAGGCATATTTGAAAGCCTGCGGGAAGCGGCGTTAACGATGCAGCAGGGCGGCGGCATCGGCTATGATTTTTCAACCTTGCGGCCGAAAGGTGCGACGGTCAAAGGTGTCGGCGCGGATGCCTCGGGTCCGCTGTCCTTTATGGATGTCTGGGACGCCATGTGCCGGACCATTATGAGCGCCGGTTCGAGGCGCGGTGCGATGATGGCGGTGATGCGCTGTGACCATCCTGATATTGAAAACTTTATTGAGGCCAAGCAGGAACCCGGCCGGCTCCGGATGTTTAACTTATCCGTTCTGGTGAGCGATGATTTCATGCAGGCGGTCAAAGAAGATGCTACCTGGGAGCTGGTCTTTAACGGCACCGTCTATAACAGCTTGCCGGCCCGCGAATTGTGGGAAAAAATTATGCGGGCGACTTTTGCCTATGCCGAGCCCGGCGTTATTTTTATCGACCGTATCAACCGGCTCAATCCGATCTCTTATTGTGAAACCATTCACGGCACCAATCCGTGTGGTGAACAGCCGCTACCGCCTTATGGCGCCTGTTTGTTGGGCTCAGTCAATCTCTCCCGCTTTGTCACTGATCCTTTCACCGAACAGGCCAACTTGGATGTTCAGGAATTGGCTGACATCGTCACGACGGCGGTTCGGATGATGGATAACACCATTGATATCTCGCGCTTTCCGCTGCCCGAACAAGAACAGGAAGCCAAAACCAAGCGCCGTATTGGCTTAGGTATTACAGGACTCGCCGACGCTTTGATCATGTGCAATGCTCGTTATGGCTCGGCTGAGGCAGTTCGCTTGAGCGAAACCTGGCTGAAAACCATCCAGCGCGCGGCTTATTTAGCGTCGACTGAATTGGCTAAGGAAAAAGGTTTTTTCCCGCTTTTTGATAAATCTGCTTATCTCGCCAGTGAAGCGCTTAAAAACATTGATGAAGATATTCGGGAAGCCATCGAAGCGCACGGCATGCGCAACGCTTTGCTGACCTCCGTGGCACCAACCGGCACCATTTCGTTATTTGCTGATAACGTCTCGTCCGGCTTGGAGCCGGTGTTTAGTTTTGCCTATACCCGCCATGTTATGATGCCGGATGGCAGCCGGCGCGATGAGGAAGTCACCGACTATGCCTACCGCTTGTTCCGGCGTCTTAATGGCGAGGACATGCCGCTGCCGGCAGCATTTGTCGATGCGCAAGGTCTTTC
>CAJWIB010000261.1 GCA_913041095.1 uncultured Rhodospirillaceae bacterium
TTTTATAAGACTCAAAAAATATGTTAAGAATCTGTACCTTAGATCGAAGAATAGGTCTTCGGTCCAATAATTTAAATGTCCTAGGGAGGTGTTTCATGAAATTGCTTAAAAAATCTTTATTAGGTATGACTGCAGCAGGGTTTCTCGCCGGATCATTAGTAACGGCGCCGAGCGTAGATGCTAAAACCATTAATGTCCGCATCGCTTCCGGTCATCCACCAACCGTTGTTTATGCCGGCTTGATGAAAAATTTCTTCCAACCGGAACTGAAAAAAGCTGTTGAAGCTAAAACCAGCCACAAAATCAACTTCATCGAAGGCTATAGCGGCTCCATCGTTAAAGTGTTTGAAGTGTTTGAAGGCGTGCAAAACGGCGTCATTGACGTTGGTGGTTTCTGCTACTGCTTTGAAGCCTCAAAATTGAAAATGCATGCGTTTCAGATTATGCTGCCTTTCGGCACTATGGATCCGGTTAAGTCTGTGGCGATCGCAACTTCCGTTTATAAGCAGTTCCCAAGTCTGACAAAACGGTTCCAGAAGTTTGGTCAAACGTTGATGGCGATCATTGGTGACGGCGGCTACAACCTCGGTACCAACTTCAACTGGAAAAAAGTGTCCGATCTTAATGGACATAAAATTCTCGGTGCCGGCCTCAACCTCAATTGGTTGAAACAAGCTGGTATCGGCATCATTCCGGTGACCGATGGTCTGCCTGGCTGGTATCAGAAACTTAAAACCGGTGTTGCCGAAGGCGGCATCATGTTCCCAAGTGCCTGGGGTCCGGTCTTTAAACTTCACGAAGTTGGTAAATTTTATACCACCATCGGCTTCGGTTCCATCACCTGGCATGGTCTGACGGTTAATAACCGTTATTGGAAAGGTTTACCGGCTGAAGTTCGGCCAATTTTCCTTGAAGTTGCCGACCGCTATCGGGTTCAAACCGGTACTTTCAACAAAAAAGGCTATAAAAAAGACATGGATTGGCTGCGCAAGAACATCACGGTTAATGAACTTGGTCCAAAACCTCGTTTGACCTGGGCAAAAAAATTGGCAGCTTGGCCACAACAGCATGCCAATTCCCTGGAAAAAGAAGGCTACCCGGCCATCAAAATCTTGAATGCAACGCTTAATGCTGCAGAAAAAGTTGGCTACAAGTGGCCTGTACGCTACGTCGTTAAATAACACCTAAGTTATTTAATTTCGGTACGTAATAAATATTACCGGCTGGAAACAGAAATTGCTTTCAGCCGGTAATTTTATATAGACTACAAAACTACAAATTATTGATCGCGCGGGATTGAGGGGAAATAGGTGTCGCTCATTACTTTTAGTGACAAGTTATCGAAGTTTTTGATGGTCCTAGCCGCCGCCTGGGCTTTCGGGCTGTCATTTTTAGTGTTGGGCAACATCATCGGCCGAAGCGTCTTTGATGCGCCAATCTACGGTACTGCTGAAATGGTCGCGGCTTCGATCGTTATTATTGTATTTTTGCAAGTAGGTTACGCCATCCGTAGCCGCTCCATGCTCAAAGCCGATTTTTTGGTCACTCATCTGCCGGAAGGCGTGCAGCGTACTTTGCTGGCTTTTGGTTATCTGCTGGGTGCGGCCTTTTTCTTGATGATCATCACCGGCGGTTGGGAAGAAAGCATCTTATCTTACGTTGAAAACGAATTTGAAGGGGAGGGTGCACTTCGGGTGCCGTCCTGGCCCGCACGCTGGACCGTGCTGCTGGGTAGCGCGCTCGCGGTAGTGAATTATGCTGTTTTGGCCTATATCGATATTTTCAAGACAGAAATGTTGGATTCAGAGGCCGATTCAAATGCGGCCCAACACTAATGCAATCGGCAAAATTTAAGGATAAAGATCGTGTTTGAAGTTAATACTGCCGTTTTGCTGGTTGTTTCTCTGATTGGGCTGGTGGTCATCGGCGTCCATATCGCCATTGCGCTCGGCATGACCAGTGCGCTCGGTATCTGGCTGGTCACAGGAGCAGATATGAACGCGTTTCATACCGTGCAAACCATGTTGGCCGCGACCGCTTATGAAGCCATCCGCGCCTATGTTTTTGCCGTCATCCCGCTGTTTATGCTGATGGGTGAATTTATTGGTAAATCAGGGACGGTTACCGATGTTTACCGGGGTATTAACCGGCTCCTGAAACGAATACCTGGTCGCCTCGCCATCGCCACGGTGATGGGTAATGCGCTGTTCTCCTTTGTGACGGGTGTCAGCATTGCCTCGGCCGCGGCCTTTTCCCGCATCGCTTATCCGGAAATGAAGCGTTTCGGCTACCACAAAGGATTTGCCCTTGGCGCCATTGCTGGGTCGAGCTGTCTCGGTATGCTCATTCCGCCGAGTGTCTTGATGATTGTCTGGGGTATTCTGACCGAGCAATCAATTGGTCAAATTTTTGCCGCAGGCGTGTTCCCGGGTTTGCTGCTGGCATCACTTTTCATTGTCTATGTCTTCATCCGGGCGATCTTGAATCCCGACCTCGTAGGCGGTGGCGCGGGTGCAGATATCGAAGTCGAGGAAGTAGAGGAAGTTCCAACCGGCCAGTTTATGGTCAGCTTGGCCGGCATAATACTGGTAATTGTTGCGGTCCTGGGCGGCATTTGGTTCGGCTTTTTCACGCCAACCGAAGGCGCCGGTGCGGGTGCTTTTATCGGCCTGATGCTGGGCATCATTAAGGGTATGCGCTTTAAAGATATTGTTGAATCTATTTTATCAGTGGGTAAAACTTCAGCACCGATTTTGTTGTTGCTGGTGACGGCGGCACTTTATTCCCGCACCCTCGCCATGACCGGCATGGCTAATGCCATTGAAAGCGTGTTTCTCGGTTCCGGTATGGAGCCCTGGATGATCATCACAGTGATGGTGCTGATCTGGTTTGCGCTGGGTATGATTATCGACTCAATTTCGATTATGTTGTTGACCGCAGCCATCTTTGCACCCATTGCCGTGAAAATGGGTTTCGATCCGATCGCCTTTGCCGTTATTGGCATTATCGCCATCGAAGCCGGACTCTATACACCGCCTTTCGGACTGCTGGTTTATACTGTGAAATCAGCGATCCAGGCGTTTGAGCCGGATATGAATGTGATGACGATTTTTAAAAGTTCGACGCCCTATTGGATAATCATGCTGATCGGCATGATGCTGATCATCAATTTCCCGGAAATTGCGACCTGGCTGCCGAAGAAACTGTTCCCGTCTTAGCGAAGTTTAGATATCAGAAAAAATGAAGACCGGTTGTTTCACAGTTAGGCTTTCCCATGGAACAGGTAGGGGTGACAACACCCTTTATTCAGCGGCATTCGTGTCCATTTCTGGGTAGTCGGTATAGCCTTCTGATCCGCCACCATAAAAAGTTGCGCGGTTATAAGGGGTCAATTCCGCACCTAAGCGAAGCCGTTCTGGAAGGTCGGGATTAGCAATAAAATAACGGCCAAAAGCGATGGCATCAGCATCGCCCTTCGCCACTATCGCATGGGCGCTTTCGCCATCGAAGTTACCCGCGGCGATTAACACACCGTGCCACATCGGCCGGAAAAGTTCCGCCGCCGATGGGACATTTTTATGATCCACATCACGTTGGCCCGCTCCGCTGGCCCGGGGCTCGATCAAATGCAGATAAGCCAAACCAAGCTTGTCGAGTTCCTTGACCAGGTGCGAATAAAGCGGCAACGGCCCGTCTTCACCGCTGTCATTGGCAATACCGAATGGTGACAAACGAATGCCTACCTGATCCGCTCCTAATGCGGCGGCAACGGCTTCGGTAACTTCCAGCATCAATCGACAGCGATTTTCAATGGAACCGCCATAAGCGTCGGTGCGTTGGTTGGTGCGCGTCTGCAGGAACTGTTCCAACAGGTAACCGTTCGCGCCATGAATTTCGATGCCGTCGAAGCCTGCTTCTAAGGCTTTTTCGGCGCCCCGGACATAGCGTTCAATCAGGCCAGGGATTTCTTCAGTATCAAGGGCGCGTGGCGTTGGACAGGGAACACGCTCAAAATCCGCCGTGATGACTTCCGCTTTTGCCGCAACCGCCGAGGGTGCAACAGGAAGCTCGCCATCGGGCTGATGCGATGGGTGCGACAGCCGGCCCATGTGCCAGAGCTGCAGAAAAATCTTTCCGCCTTTGGTATGCACGGCCTCCGTCACTAATTTCCATGCTTTCACCTGCTCCGGTGTGTGGATGCCGGGCGTACATGGGGCA
>CAJWIB010000262.1 GCA_913041095.1 uncultured Rhodospirillaceae bacterium
CAACATTATTGACGCTTCCTATGGCGCGCTACGCGATTCAATTGTCTACAAGCTATACCGCGATGGTGCCAAGGCAGGTGGCAACTTGAACGGCAAGTCTTAAATTCGATGGCGGGCACCAACCGCAAATTAGCAAAAACCAAATCCGAAGCGGTTGCCGCGGCTGGAAAAACCCCGGCAATTATCCTCATTGAGCCCCAATTGGGTGAAAACATTGGCATGGTTGCCCGGGCCATGTTGAATTGTGGGCTCTCTGATTTGCGATTGGTACGGCCCCGTGACGGTTGGCCGAATAAGCAAGCAGTCGGTACTGCCTCAGGTGCTGATATCGTGCTAGAAAACGCCAAATTATTTGAGACCACTGAGGCGGCAATTGGTGATCTAAAATTTGTTTATGCGGCAACTGCACGCGACCGGGATATAACCAAAGAAGTTGTTACACCGGCTCAAAATGCGATGGAAATACGCCGTTTGGGTGGCGAAGGTTGCGGCATCTTGTTTGGAAGTGAAGCCATGGGACTGAACAACGATGACATTGCCCTCACCAGCAAAATTGTGATGGTACCACTCAATCCCGGCTTTACCTCGCTCAATTTGTCACAAGCAGTTTTATTATTGGCTTATGAATGGTTCAAATTAGCCGATGAGACACCGGCTTCTGAGTTGCGCATGAAAGACTCCCGGCCCGCCGACAAAGCAGAGCTGCTCGGCTTGTTTGAGCATCTAGAGAGTGAACTAGATAGCCATGGCTTCTTGCGCATTAAAGAAAAACGCCCCGTGATGGTGCAAAATATCCGTAATGTTTTTCAGCGCGCCGACATGACCGAACAGGAAGTGCGTACTTTCCGGGGGATAATTAAAAGCCTAACCAAGTTTCCCAAAAAAGAAGATTAGCGTACCAGATCGACACCTTGGCGGGCCAGCTCGTCAGCGCGTTCATTTTCTGGATGCCCAGCATGGCCTTTAACCCATTGCCAGGATATTTGATGGGTTTGGTTGAGGCCATCCAATTCCCGCCAGAGATCATGATTGGCGCGCAAGCCACCACCTTTGACCAAAAAATTTTTGGCTTTCCAGCTTTCCAGCCACTCCGTCATACCTTTCTGGACATATTGACTGTCAGTGTAGATTGTCACCGAACAGGGTTTTTTGAGCGCCTTTAGCCCTTCAATGACTGCCTGTAACTCCATCCGGTTGTTTGTGGTTTCTTCTTCACCGCCAAAAAATTCTTTATCCGTATCCCGCCAGCGCAGAATGGCCCCCCAGCCGCCGGGGCCTGGATTGCCGCTGCATGCCCCATCCGTAAAAATCTCAACTTGAGTATAATTGTTCGTGTCTATCATGCTGGCCTTCTAGCTTACGGGTCGTTATCTGAAAAGTGTTTATATGAATAATTAATCGTCTGTCGGTTAATAATAATGAAATTACCCCTTATAACGGCCGTGATAATAATCATTTAAACAGACAAGATATTGTTGTGCTCTACAGTCATTCTAAGATTTGCAGTATAATAGAGCAGCGAATCGTTTGTGGGTGTTCAACCGCCCAAAGGACCATGATGCGACTATCGAAGCAGCGCATATTATCGATTTTATTGGGCAGGAAGAGCGGGAGCTTCCAGTGAAAGTGAGTTTCCCAAACAAAAAAATATCGATGAAGTTGCCGACCCAACCCGGGATGCAAGCCCGTGTTTCCGTGATCCCAAAGAAAAATGTTTATTAGAAGAAACGATCGAGAGTACCAAATCCATTCACAAACGAGAGCTCCGCGGTTGGGTGTTGGGCAAAATACTCTTTACCCAAGCTAAAAAAGGCCTTACTGCCGAAGTTAAAAAGACTGAAATACTGGCTATCGATGCAGCGAACGCAATTGGCAGTTCTTTAAGTCAGGTCTGGATGTTGGGTAATTTTGCGATGGAAAATATCCAAGCTGGGCAGATGGAACGAGAGGCGAGTGCTTTTAACCGGGGAATCGCCATCGCGGAATAAAATGATAATGCCTGGGGCCGGGCTCGTGCACTGGCTAAATTAGCGGCGACATTGCACGATTTCCGCTAAATTTATTTCTCCGTCATAGATAGTCTTGTAGCACGCCAAATGCTCAACTAAAGTTCCTCCTATAAATTTCATTTTTAACAATCTCATTAGGGAGAAAATCAAATGAGTGAACCTGTCATTGCTCAAACCAAACCTTGTCATGTAGACGTTGAAGAAGGCGAGCAGTACGCCTATTGCACCTGTGGCTTGAGCGATAAGCAACCATTTTGCAATGGCGCCCATAAAGAAACTGGCGAATTTAAACCGCATGTTTTCATCGCCGAAAAAAGTGAAACCCTGCACCTATGTGGCTGTAAACGGACCGCCAAAGAGCCATACTGTGACGGTGTCCATAAAGAGCTCCAAAATTAAGCTAATTTAGACGAGAGAAAATATGGGCGGGAGCGGCTTAAATGAAGTTTAAGTTTTTATTCAATTTAGCCGCTCTTGGCTGCCTGGGGCTAATCCTCACTGGCTGTGAATCTGCCAAAGAACTCAATCCATTTGCCAAAAAGAAACCATTGCCAGCCTGTCCAAAAGTTCAGCTGTTGAAAGACACTGATACCATCACCGCCTATCGTGCAGGCCCAGGCCGTGATATTACCGACATCCGCTTTGAAGCTGAGCTCAAAGGATTTACCGGTGAGTGTGAATATATCGGTAAAAAGGGTGTTTACTCGAAAGTCAATGTGACAATCAAAGTTGACTTTGATATTTCCCGAGGACCGGCAGAAAAAAGCCGCTCGACAAATGTCAGTTATTTTGTCGCCATGCCGGAATTTCACCCCAAGCCGCAAGGCCACCAGGTATTCACCACCAGGGTAACATTTCCGGAAAATCGCAACTCCATGTGGATTATTGATGAAGCTGTTGAGGTATCTATTCCGATAACGAAATCACGTCCAGGACCAAATTCTAAAATTTATATCGGCTTCCAGTTAACGCCCGAACAAATAAAATTTAATCGGGAAAAACAGCGGGCGCCAGGAATTCGATAACTGAGCAGAATAAATGAGTGATATTTTACAGACCACCGTACTCCATAACCTCCACGTTAGTTTGGGCGCAAAGATGGTGCCCTTTGCTGGCTATGACATGCCGGTCCAATACCCGAGCGGTATTTTAGCCGAGCACAGCCATACCCGTGCCCAGGCCGGGTTATTCGATATTGGCCACATGGGCCAGGCTATTTTACGCGGTGATAATGTCGCGGCAGCGCTTGAAACCTTGATGCCGGGTGATATCGCTGGGCTTGAACAAGGCCAGACGCGCTACTCCCAGTTTACCAACGAAGCGGGTGGTATTCTTGATGATTTAATGGTGACTAATCGTGGTGACCATATTTTTCTAGTAGTGAATGCCGGCTGTAAAGATGCCGATTTTGCCCATATTCAGAAGCATATTGGAGATCGCGTTGAGCTTGAAATATTGGCTAATCGTGGCTTGATCGCTTTGCAAGGCCCGATGGCTGCAACGGTATTAAACCGTCATGCACAGGGGGTCGAAGCAATGCCGTTCCTGACTATGCAGGATATTGAAATCGATGGTATCGCGTGTTTGGTCTCACGCGCCGGCTATACCGGCGAAGATGGTTACGAAATTTCAGTGCCGGGTGAAAAAAGTGTCGAGCTGGCGGAATTGTTGCTAGCCGAAGCTGAGGTTGAACCGATTGGTCTAGGTGCCCGGGATACGCTGCGATTAGAAGCCGGACTTTGCCTGTATGGTCATGACATAGATGAAACAACCTCACCGATCGAAGCCGGATTGCTTTGGTCGATTGGCAAGCGTCGCCGTGAAGACGGTGATTTCTTGGGTGCCGAGCGAATCATCAGCGAAATTGAGAATAAACCGTCACGCCGGCGGGTTGGTATTCTGCCAGATGGCCGGGCACCAGCGCGGGAAGGCACCGAAATAACCGATCAATCGGGCAATAATATTGGCGTTGTAACCAGCGGTGGCTTTGGCCCGACCGTCGATGGACCGATCGCTATGGGCTATGTAAGCCGGGAGAATGCTGCCGTCGATACGATGCTTCAATTGACGGTACGGGGTAAAAGGTTAAATTCAAAAGTAATCAAACTACCGTTCGTGGAACAAAATTATTATCGTGGATGAGGAACAGGAAGACAAAAGATGGCAACATTGAAATTTACTGAAGATCATGAATGGATT
>CAJWIB010000263.1 GCA_913041095.1 uncultured Rhodospirillaceae bacterium
TTCAAAGCTAGCCGATGGTATTGGCCCTTTGATTAGTATTTGTTAACCCCTTTTCTCGATACGGAATTTACGCCACCCATGCTTCGCACTCTATCCATCCGCAATGTCGTATTGATTGAGCGCTTGGATTTAGGATTCGCTGGTGGCCTTGGTGTGCTCACCGGAGAAACCGGATCAGGCAAATCGATTTTATTGGATGCGCTAGGTTTGGCGATCGGCATGCGCGCTGATAGCGACCTTATCCACCAAGGCGCTGATCAGAGTTCTGTATCGGCGGAGTTTGAAATTACAGACAACAATGAGATAGATGCTCTGCTCGACGAATATGGTATCGAAGGCGGCAGTAACTTAGTGCTGCGCCGCTTGTTATCCACTGATGGCCGTTCACGCGCCTTCATTAATGATCAGCTGGTAAGTGTCGCCTTGTTGCGCCAAATTGGTGAAAAATTAATTGAAGTCCATGGCCAATTGGAAACTCACGGGTTGCTCGACCCGGCAAGTCATCGCCGCTTTGTCGACGCATTTGGCGGCTATGAAGATTTACTAGCCCGCGTTGATGATGATTTTCAAAGCTGGCGTAGTGCGGAAACAGCTTATGAAAAATCCATGATTAATGTCGAAAAGGCCAAACGAGATGAAGAATTTCTCCGCCACGCCGTTGACGAATTACAGGCTCTTGACCTGCAACCGGGCGAAGAAGAAGAACTTGCCGGTAAGCGTAGCATCTTGATGAATGCTGAGCAGTTAATTGAAAGCCTGCAGGACGCCTTTAGTGATTTAAACGATGATAATGGTGTTGAAAGCACCCTGCGCTCTGCGTTGCAAAAAGTCGAGCGGGTGGCAGACAAAGCCGGTGGTCAGTTCGATGTAGCCGTTGCATCACTTGAACGCGCCCTCCTTGAGGCAACTGAAGGTATAGCTGAATTGCTGCGGGTATCTAGAGTGATGGAGCTTGATCCAGCGGAATTGGAGCACATCGAAGAGCGCTTATTTGCCATGCGCGGGCTGGCCCGCAAGTACAATATTGAAGTTGAGGCTTTACCTGAACTTTTGAAAGATATGCAGGAACAACTTGCCGTATTAACTGATGGGGCCGGCAATCTCGATCAATTGGCCAAACAGGCAGAGGTGGCAAAGTCTGAGTATGTTGCAGCGGCTGAAAAACTGTCGGCGGTGCGCAAAAAAGTCTCTGATAAACTCGATAAAGCGGTAACCAAGGAATTGCCGCCATTGAAGCTGGAAGCAGCCATTTTTAAGACCCGGCTTGATCCCTTGGATGAACCGGATTGGAACGAATTTGGCCGTGAGTATGTCTCCTTTGAAGTTAAAACCAATCCCAATACGGCGGCGGGTCCGATTCACAAAGTGGCCTCCGGAGGTGAATTGGCGCGGATCATGCTGGCGCTGAAAGTAGTGTTGGCAGATGCTGATGCTGTACCGACCTTGATTTTTGATGAGGTTGATGCCGGTATCGGTGGTGCGGCTGCCGCGGCCGTTGGTGAGCGCTTGGCGCGGCTCGCCGAAGACGTTCAAGTGCTGGTCATCACCCATTCACCGCAAGTAGCGGCGCGCGGTAACAGTCATTGGCAGATTAGCAAAACTGGTAAGGCAGATGGCAATGTCACCGAAGTTGGTGAGCTTACCGGCGACGTCCGCACCGAAGAGATTGCTCGTATGCTCTCAGGTGCCAAAATTACCGAAGAGGCACGGGCGGCAGCCAAGAGTTTGCTGGGGGCAGCTGAGCGCGTTGAGGCAGCCCAATGAGCGGAAAAAAGACGCCAGTCGAAAAATTGACCGATCTGGAAGCTGGCGCTGAACTTAAAGAGTTAGCGGAAGAAATCTCCTCTCACGACGACGCCTATTATCAAGACAATGCGCCGACTTTGTCCGATGGTGAGTATGATGCCTTACGAGCTCGTAATCAGGCAATCGAAGCAGCCTTTCCCCACTTAGTCCGGGGAGACAGTCCTTCACAGCAGGTTGGAGTGGCACCGACCAGTGGGTTTTCGAAGGTCACTCACGCTCGCTCTATGTTTTCTTTGGGTAATGTTTTCTCAGCAGAAGATTTGGCGGATTTTCTCGGTGGTATTCGGCGATTTCTAAAAGAACTTACCGATGATAAAAATATCCCACTGGAAATGGTTGCCGAACCTAAAATCGACGGCTTGTCGATCTCGCTGCGTTATGAAAAGGGTAAATTCGTTTCTGCGGCGACCCGGGGCGACGGATCGGTCGGAGAAGATGTCACGGCCAATCTAAAAACATTTAAGGAATTGCCATTTGAATTGAAAGGTAACGTGCCGGACGTAGTAGAAGTCCGGGGTGAGGTATATCTCTCGAAATCCGATTTTGCCGAACTTAACCGCCACCAGGAAGATGCGGGTGAGAAAGTTTTCGCCAATCCTAGGAACGCCGCAGCCGGATCACTTCGTCAGCTTGATGAGACGATAACTGCAACCCGGCCGCTCAAAATATTTGCCTATGCCTGGGGTGAGTTGAGTGAGCCAATTGGCGATACCCAATGGGCTTTTTTTGAGCAGCTTAAATCATGGGGTTTTCAAGTGAATGAACTGACGCAAATTTGTGGGGACCTTGCCGAGTTAATGACTGTCTATGATGAAATATCCGGGAAACGCGCACAGCTTGATTACGATATCGATGGGGTTGTCTACAAAGTAAACCGCCTCGACTGGCAAGAGCGGCTGGGCTTTGTCAGCCGTGCCCCACGCTGGGCGGTGGCCCATAAATTCCCGGCGGAAAAAGCGCAAACCATCATCAATGAGATTGATATTCAAGTTGGACGCACTGGTTCGCTGACCCCAGTTGCCAAGCTTGAGCCGGTTACGGTTGGCGGCGTTGTGGTCTCCAATGCGACGCTCCACAATGAAGACGAGATTACGCGTAAAGATATCCGGGTGGGCGATACGGTAGTTATCCTAAGGGCCGGTGATGTAATCCCGCAGGTGGTTGAGGTGATTCTCAATAAGCGGCCTAAAGGATTAAAAGCTTTTAAATATCCCACCATATGCCCAATTTGCGGTTCAGACGCTGTGCGCGATGAAGGTGAGTCTGTGCGCCGGTGCACGGGTGGGGTGATTTGTGACGCCCAGGTGATTGAGCGCTTCAAGCATTTTGTTTCCCGCGGCGCCTTTAATATAGAAGGCTTTGGTAGCAAACATGTCGAGGCGTTCTTCGATGAGGGCCTGATCAAAACGCTGGCTGATATATTTCGTTTAAGCACCCACGAGGCAAATCTCAAAACCCGGGATGGCTGGGGTAAAAAATCCGTTGCTAATCTTTTAGCGGCAATTGAAGAGCGGCGTACTATCCCGCTTGAGCGGTTTATTTATGCTTTGGGTATACGGCAAATTGGCCAAGCCAATGCGCGGCTGCTCGCTAAGCAATATGTTTCTCTCGGCACATTGCGGCAGGCCATGAAAGATGCAGCAGTTATTGGCTCAGACGCATTGAGCGATCTTAATAATATTGATGGTATCGGCCCGTCGGTTGCCGGTGATTTGATTGCCTATATTAATGAAGATCGTAATCGAGAGCTACTGAACGATTTTGAAAGCCAACTCAATATTGAAGATTTTGAAGCGCCGGATGACAGCTCCTCGCCGATTGTCGGCAAAACCATTGTCTTTACCGGTACGCTCGAAACGGTGACCCGGGGCGAAGCTAAAGCTAAAGCCGAACAACTGGGCGCAAAAGTGGCGGGCTCGGTCTCCAAAAAAACCGATTACGTTGTAACCGGTCCGGGTGCTGGTTCCAAAGCAAAAAATGCCGAAAAACTTGGTGTTGCAATATTGTCTGAAAACGAGTGGTTGGCGCTTATTGACGAAGGTTAATTTGTTGCTCGGTGCCAGGCACCATTTGATTTGTTAACCTTTTCAATAAAGTATTGTGTCTCCTAAATGAGCTACTTACTGCTCAATATAAAACAACCGTCCCAGTTTTCCGGCGGCATGGCGAGGAGGTTCAGACAGCGTCCTGACATAACGGCGGAAACCCGATCATCGGTCATGATGGCTTCAAAAGTAACACGGGCCATCGAAAAATCACAGAGCCTGTATAATGCCGTTCTAGAAGAGGTTTTTATCGACGCAAAAAAAAGATAGCTACAGATTTTATCTGCAGTCACCTTCTAATTGGGTACCCTGTTAAGCTTGCTTAATTTAGTTTTTCCGGTAGTTC
>CAJWIB010000264.1 GCA_913041095.1 uncultured Rhodospirillaceae bacterium
GAATAAATTGAATGTAGATTATCTCTTTAATGAGGTCATCAAATTTCGGGGACACTTTTTTGGCTCAATTTATCGGTACTTGAGGACGTGACCAAAGTGTCTCCTTTTTAATCCACCCATCAAACATGGCTTGACCCGTGCATCCATATTTAAAGACCGCTTCGAGATGGACACGCGGATCAAGTCCGCGTATGACGGTGAGGGAAAAGCCAACAAGATGTCCCCGCCCCAAGTTTCAATTGACGAAGCCCAACAAAATTGTAGCCAACGCCTTGAAAACCCTCTAATAATGCGCCCGCCCAACTAAATACTTGGGGAGATA
Source organism: uncultured Rhodospirillaceae bacterium (assembly GCA_913041095.1). Lineage (GTDB taxonomy): Bacteria > Pseudomonadota > Alphaproteobacteria > Rhodospirillales > UBA2165 > TMED23. The sequence goes on from CAJWIB010000264.1 coordinate 323, forward strand.
AACTCGTGTTATCAAATGATAAACTCGTTCTAGCGTTACCAAAGGGCCGCATACTTGAAGAAGTCATGCCCTTGGTGAACCGCGCTGGCATCGAACCGGAAGCGGCGTTTGCCGACGAAGAGTCGCGCAAATTGCGCTTTGCGACGAACCATCCGGACCTCAATATCGTCCGCGTACGGAGTTTCGACGTTGCCACCTTTATTGCGTTTGGCGCCGCCCATTTTGGTGTCTCCGGCCTGGATGTGCTGATGGAGTTTGATAGCTCGGAAATTTATGCACCGATCGATCTCGATATTGGCCACTGCCGCATCATGGTTGCTGAACCCGCCGATATGGCGCCGGAAGACAACCCACAGCGCTGGAGCCACATCCGGGTAGCGACCAAATATCCCGAAATCACCCGGCGTCACTTTGCTGCCCGCGGTGTCCAAGCCGAATGCATCAAGCTCAACGGGGCGGTGGAAATTGCGCCGTCGATGGGGCTGTGTTCGCGCATTGTCGATCTGGTTTCGACCGGCTCGACATTGAAAGCCAACGGGTTGGTTGAAGTCGAGGAGATTGCTAGGATTACCTCTCGCCTGGCGATCAACCGGACGGCGCTTAAAACCCGCTCTGACGAAATGACCCATTGGATCGAGCGTTTCCGTGAGGCCGTCGATGCCGTGGCGGCTTAAATCAACAGACGCCAGCTTCGCACCAGATTTTCAGAATTTTCTAAATATCAAACGCGAAGCTCAGACCGACGTCGAGGCAATGGTGACCAAGATCGTCGAGGATATCCGTGCGCGCGGTGATCAGGCGCTCATTGAGTATACTAGCACATTCGACCGCTTTGATCTGACGGCAGAAACCATTCGAATTTCAGTCGATGAAATCGCGGCGGCTTACAAAACCTGTGGCCCTGAACAGCTTGGTGCTTTGCAACTGGCGGTAGCGCGTATCCACAGCTTTCATGAAAAGCAAATACCGGAAAATATCAGCTATGAAGATCAGGACAGCGTTAAGCTTGGCCTTAAATGGGGGGCTGTCAACTCGGTAGGCATGTACGTGCCAGGCGGGCTCACATCTTACCCATCCTCCGTCCTGATGAATGCCATTCCGGCCAAAGTCGCCGGGGTTAAAAGACTGGTGATGGTGGTGCCGACACCAGAGGGAGAGATCAATCCGTTGGTTCTGGCAGCAGCGAACATCGCTGATGTTGATGAGATTTACCGTATTGGCGGCGCCCAGGCTATCGCCGCGCTGGCTTTTGGCACTAAAAGCATCAATCCAGTCGATAAAATTGTTGGCCCGGGCAATGCCTATGTCGCCACCGCTAAGCGCCAAGTGTTTGGCGTGGTTGGCATCGATATGATCGCCGGGCCATCAGAGATATTGGTTGTTGCCGACGGTCAAAATAATCCTAGCTGGATCGCCACCGATCTATTGTCGCAAGCTGAACACGATACTTCCGCGCAAGCTATTCTCATTACCGATGATGAAGATTTTGCCGAAGCGGTGGTTCAGGCAGTCGATATATATTTACAAAAACTGGCGCGGAACGAGATTGCTAGACAGAGCTGGCAGGATTTTGGTGCGGTCATAACTGTTGAAAACTTGAACGATGCTGTGCCGTTGATAGATGTCATTGCGCCGGAGCATCTGGAGCTCGCCATCGCAGCGCCGGAGGAAATGGCTGATAATATCTCTAATGCCGGGGCGATTTTCCTCGGCCGTCACACGCCGGAAGCGCTTGGTGATTATATTGGGGGGCCGAATCATGTGTTACCGACCGGCCGCTCGGCGCGTTTTTCCTCCGGTCTCGGCGTTTTAGATTTTATGAAGCGCACGACACTTTTAGGTGTAACCGAACACTCAATCCAGGCGATTGGTCCGGCGGCGGTAACCTTAGCTGAAGCTGAAGGTCTGGAGGCGCATGCGTTATCTATCGCGATCCGGCTGGCGGATTCAGATAACGAAACGGATGGCGGGTAAGTGACATGGATGAACGCCGCCGTATCGTTAACGTATCGCTGGATGAAGGAACTGTTGGCCGCCGTAGCCCGGAGATCGAACACGACCGGGCCGTAGCAATATTTGATTTGCTGGAAGAAAATTATTTCTCGCCATCCAATGGTGAGCTTGGTCCGTTTTCTTTGTATTTGAGTTTGGCGGAAAATCGCCTGCAGGTTTATGTTCGCGATGAAGCTGACTTGGAAATTTTCAAATTTAATTTACCGCTGTCAAGTTTTCGGTCCGTCATCAAAGATTACTTCCTGATTTGCGAAAGCTATTACGATGCTATCAAGGCGGCGAGCCCATCCAAGATTGAGGCTATCGATATGGCGCGGCGCGGTCTCCACAATGAAGGTTCTAAAATTCTAAAAGACCGCCTGCATGAACATGTCGAAGTGGATTTTGATACCGCACGGCAACTTTTCACTCTCATCTGTGTGTTGCATATCCGGTGAGTAATCGATGAGCGACCTTCCTGCTACCGTCCTTTTCGCCTGTACTATGAATTCAGTGCGATCAGCGATGGCAGAAGATATTTTAAAAAATCTCCACGGTGATCGTATTTATGTTGATTCAGCCGGTGTCAGGGCCGGTGAGCCAGATGGTTTCATGATTGAAGTTATGGCGGAAATCGACATTGATCTTTCGAATCACGCGTCGAAAACCTTGTCTACACTTGATGATACGTCATTTGATCTCATTGTCTTCTTATCGCCGAAAGCCCAGCATGCCGCGGTCGAATTGACGCGTTGGATGTCTTGTGATGTTGAATATTGGCCAACCCATGATCCTGATGTTATTCGGGGACGCCGGGATTCCCGGCTGGACGGATACCGGCAAATTCGCGATCAGATATATACTAAAATTGAGCAGCGATTCCCGCGGCAAGACTGATTGCAATCAAATAAGGAAGTGGCGGAATTTCGCAAAATATTCGAAAAAGTCTTGACCTTGAAGGGCTCTACCCCCTATTTCATTGCGCCAAGTCATAAACAAAGGTGAAAAATGGCTAAAGAAGAACTATTAGAGTTTGAAGGTACAGTTACCGAATTGCTGCCTAACGCGATGTTCCGGGTGGTGCTGGACAATGACCATGAAATTCTTGCCCACACGGCGGGTAAAATGCGGAAACACCGTATTCGGGTTCTGGCTGGTGATCGGGTCAACGTCGAAATGACTCCCTATGATTTAACCAAAGGGAGAATTACCTTTCGTTTTAAGTAAGATGAGGGCGCTTAATTTATTGAGCGCCGTTTTTGTTCGTAAACTGGCAAAGGGCCTCTCCGATGCTGGATAAATCCTCTCCGGAATTCATTTTAGCTTCAGCCTCGCCCCGGCGGGTCGAATTGCTGCGCCAGATCAGCATTGTGCCAGATCACATATTGCCAGCTGAAATTGAAGAAACCCCGCTTAAAAATGAGCAACCCCGCGAACTGGTGGCTCGGCTGGCGGTAGCCAAAGCAGCTGCAATCGCTAAGGATTACCCGGATGCTTATGTTTTGGCAGCCGATACCGTGGTCGCTTGTGGCCGCCGCATCCTGCCGAAAGCTGAAACCACTGATGACGCTCGGGCCTTACTGGAAATGCTTTCCGGCCGCCGCCACCGGGTTATCAGTGGTGTTTTTATTTTTGCGCCGGCGGGAGCATCAAGTGCGCGGGCGGTTGAAACTGCGGTGACTTTTAAAAGATTATCGAGCGCAGAACTAGATAATTATCTGGCGTCGGATGAGTGGCGGGATAAAGCCGGTGCCTATGCCATTCAAGGACTGGCGGCGCGCTTTGTGTGCTCGCTCAATGGCTCTTATAGTAATGTGGTGGGATTGCCGTTGTATGAGACCAGCCAAATGCTCAGCGGTCTCGGTTTTGATTAAGCCC
>CAJWIB010000265.1 GCA_913041095.1 uncultured Rhodospirillaceae bacterium
TTAATATTGAAGCGGGTGTTGAAGGCGAATATGTCTGGGCCGCCGCAGCTTTGGCACGGCTTTCCCGGGTGCCGGATGCGATGCGGGAAGCGACGCGGGCGCGGATTGAGGGTGTGGCCCATGAACGCGACACCACAGAGGTCACACTCGAAATTGTCGAAGCCGGGCTTGAAATAGCGCGCGTTGCCATGAGTGACGCCATCGGTGCAAAAGATGAAGAGCCAAAAGAAACAGCCGAAGAAAAAGGTTTTGTCTGTCCCTTTGCTGGAAAGGCTAAAGCCGAAAAATCTGAAGAGGTGAAACCCACCATTGTCTGGGCCGAAGACGCCGAGGCCCGGATGACTAAAATCCCGGAAGGTTTCATGCGCGATATGACCCGTCAGCGGGTTGAGGTTTATGCTGAAAAACACAACATCGAAACCATCACCGAAGCCTTGGTTGAAGAAAAATACGCCGAATGGGCCAAAGGTTCTGCCAAGCAAAAACGCAAAATGGACTGGGACGAAGATGCACTTGCTCGCATTCAACGCATTCCGGATTTTGTCCGGGGCATGGTTGAGTTTGAGATCGAACGCTGCACCCGTGAGTTGGAACTGGATCGCGTGACGACAGAAGCGGTCGATATGGCGAGCGAGGCTTGGGAAGGTATGGGTGATTTCCACTCCGACAACAATCCTGAGCTTTACAAGAAAGATTAAGGCCGACCCGTGAATCTGCTTCACTCAAAAGACACTGTGAAAGATATCAAGGCGGAGCAGCCGTTTCTGGTCGCGCTCAATTTGACGCGGCACTGCAATCAGGCTTGCGCCCATTGTTATCTCGATGCCGGAGTGCGGAATTCAGGCGACGCGGATGAGCTCACCACCGATGAAGTTAAAAAATGCCTTGATGATATCAAAACGCTGGGTGGTGAAACCATGGTCGTGTTGACCGGCGGCGAGCCTTTGGTGCGGGCTGATTTGGATGAGCTCTCCCAGCATGCCGTCAATCTTGGTCTGATGACGGTGATTGGTACCAATGGCATGATGTTGACGGACGACCGAGTTGCCCGGCTTAAAGGCGTCGGTGTTGCTGGTGTCGGTATTAGCCTCGATTCTCTGGATCCCAACTATCACGATAAATTTCGCGGTATCCCTGGTGCTTGGGAAAAAACCATGGCTGGGATTGATTCCTGTCGTAAAGGCAGTTTGGCACATCAACTACATTTCTCGGTTACCGATGACAATGCAGGTGAGTTGGATGAAATGATCGCCTTTGCCCGGTCCTCCGGCGCACTGGTGTTGAATATTTTCTTTTTGGTTTGCACCGGGCGCGGTGAAAAAGTCACCAATATTTCTCAAGCGACTTATGAAGCTGTTCTGCGCAAAGTCACCCAAGCCGCCCATGACGAGTCCGAGTTGCTGATCCGGGCCAAATGCGCTCCGCATTTCAAACGCATGGCGATGGAGCTTGATCCTGAATGGCCGATCACTCTGGCACAAGGTTACGAAGCAGGCGGGTGTTTGGCTGGATCGCGCTATTGCCGGGTAACGCCCGAAGGAAGTGTCACAGCCTGTCCTTATATTGAGGATAGTGTCGGCTCTATCCGCAAGCAGAGTTTTGCCCAAATCTGGCAGGACGCGCCGATGTTCAAAGCGCTGCGCCAGCCGGTTCTAGAAGGCCGCTGCGGTGAATGTGAATACAGCATGCTTTGTGGTGGCTGCCGGGCCCGGCCTTTGGCGCGGGATAATAATTTGATGGGTGAAGATTTCCTCTGCGGCTATGAGCCGGCCGGCGGTGCCGTCATCCAGCCATTTCCCGAACAGCAAAATGCGCTGATGTGGACCGGTGATGCTGAAACTAGGCTGACTAAAATTCCGAGCTTTTTGCGTCGCATAATCCGGCGCCGGGCCGAAGATTATGTCCGCGGCGAAGGCCGCAGCCAAGTGACCGCCGATGATCTGCATTTTCTGGCGGCTAAGAAATTTGGCGGCTCGATGCCGTTTAAGCCAAACCTCAAAGGTAAGACGGAGGCTGGGCGCGATGACAGTTGATGTGGCCATCATCGGTGGCGGTATTTCCGGTCTGGCGACGGCTTATAATCTGGCCGGGAAAGGGTTGGACGTCGTTGTGCTTGAGCGTCAAGTGCACGCCGGTGGCAACGCTATTTCCGAACGCATTGGTGAATTTTTGATGGAGCATGGGCCAAGTACGGTCAATGCTCAATCTATTGACGCCAATGATATTGCCAAGCGTTTAGAGCTGACAGCGGAGCAATGTGCTCTCGGGGCTGGGGTCAAAAACCGCTATCTGGTCGGCAAGGGTGCGCTCAAAGGAATTCCGGTTCATCCACTGGGCTTTTTGTGGTCGAACTATTTGAGCCTCAAAGGCCGCCTACGCCTAATGACGGAGTTCGCCGTTCCTCGTAATAAAAATAAGGCGGAAGAAACCATTGCCGAATTTGCCGGCCGCCGCTTTGGTAAAGAGTTTTCGGCAAAGGTGATCGACCCATTGGTTGCTGGTATTTATGCTGGCCGCGCCTGCGAGTTATCGGTCAGAGCAGGTTTTCCAAAACTTTATGGTCTCGAGCAAAAATACGGCTCGATCTCTTTGGGTTTGGTCCAACATCATCGCCAGGGCGCCAAAAACATGCCGTCAAGCCGCCTGTTTTCCTTTAAAGACGGTATCGGGTTTTTGCCGAAAGCGCTGGCGGATGCGCTCGGTGAGCGCGTTAAAACGGGCGTTACCGTGAGGCGGATTAAAAAAACTTTACACGGTTTCAGCATTGATACCGAGGATAAAAGTAAGCTCAGGGCGCGCGCTATTGTGGTTGCGACCCAACCCCATGTTGCCGCTGAATTGTTGGAAGATGTTGACGTCTATTCGTCCCATACTGCCAGCGAGATCGAGGCGCCACCCTTGGCGGTGGTTTATTTCGGGTTTAAAAGAAAAGATGTCGAGCATCCGTTGGACGGTCTTGGCTTCTTAGCGCCTGAAAGTGAGAAACTATCAATGTCGGGCTCACAGTTCTGCTCGACTATGTTCCCGGGCCGGGCACCGCAAGACTGTGTTTCAATGGCGGGTTACTTTGGTGGCGCCCGCGCGCCTGAACTAGCGCAATTGCCAGCCGCTGACTTAACCGAAATTGCCCGCCGGGAATTTAAAGACCTCGTTGGTGCTAAGGGTGAGCCGGTGGTTTCCCGCGTGCGTCATTGGCCACGCGGCCTGCCGCAGTACAAAATCGGTCACACTGACCGGGTCCAAACGATGCTTAAAGCCAATCAGCGGGTACCCGGGCTGTTCTTAACCGGTAATTATATCTGTGGTCCATCGGTTGCGGTCTGCGTCGATCAAGCTGGTAAAACGGCGGTTAATGTTGCAAATCATCTCGACGCTCACGTGCCATCGGATATGGAACAAACACAAAAAGCAGCTATGTAATGAGACGATTAACCGTCCTTCTTACATTTCTAACCGCAATTATCATGAATCTCGGCGTCGAGGCACACGGCCCAAATCAAAAAAACAAGGAAACTGCTTCAATTACCAGTAACCGGGGTCCGTTTGAGCTGGTCACCCATACCGGCAAAACCGTGACCGACCAGGACTATCTCGGAAAATTTATGCTGGTATATTTTGGCTATACCCATTGCCCGGATGTCTGTCCGATTGATTTGCAGATTGTCAGTGAGGTCGTATATATGCTGGGCAAAGATAGCGCCAAGGTACAGCCGCTATTTGTTACAGTCGATCCTGCACGGGATACAGTGAAGGTTATGGCCGACTATGTGAAACATTTTCATCCCCGGCTTATCGGACTAACAGGCACCAAGAAACAAATTGCTTCCGCCGCCGAAATATATCGCATGCAATCTCGAAAATCGGTGCCGCAGGATGCCGAGCCCGGTGAGTATCTCATAGATCATAGTGCGGCGATTGTGCTGATCGGACCTGATGGTGGAGGACTAAGCCTCTTTCCTCACGGTATTGCCGCCAAAGATATTGCCGCCGATATTGAGCGCTTCATCAAACCCCGCTGATTTGTATCGCCGTCACTTTTTTACTTACACACCAAATTGCCGGCGGTCGTGCCCGGACCGGTCCAGTATTTTTCGCATTTTATGCCTGGGTTCAATTCCTTAACTTTGAAAGGCGGAATGATGATTTCCCGGCCAAAAGCAGTCAATTGAGTTGTTCGCGCATCGAGATGA
>CAJWIB010000266.1 GCA_913041095.1 uncultured Rhodospirillaceae bacterium
TTATGTCGTGCTCAGGAACGGATGAAGTTAATCACAGCTGTAGCTACTTTGATTGCCGAATCGATCGGCGTCATTCAATACCGTGAAGTTGCCTCCAAGCTAGGTGAATTGGTGACTTATTGCCATGTTTGGGATCACGCCATGGAAGGCGTCGAGCATGAAGCGATTGAATCGCCGAGCGGCCAGTGGTCCTTGGGTCATGCCCGTGGCCTGCATATCTGGTTTGCCCAAGTTTCCGGCCGGATGCTCGAAATCCTGCGCGAGATTTGTGGCGCTGGCATCACCATGCAACCCAGTGAAAAAGACCTCGCCAATCCGGATATCCGCCAATATCTCGATAAATATATGCGCGGTAAGGATGTCGATGTTGAGTATAAATCACGGCTGTTCCGCTTGGCCCATGATCTGGCGGCGTCTTCATTCGGTATCCGCCAGGACATCTATGAATATTGGCATGGCGGCGATCCGAGCCGTAACCGGATCAATCTGCTGAAAGGTTATGACCAGAGCGAAATGATAGATCGCATTAAAGATTTGGTCAGCCGGCCACTACCGCATGGGGTGGAGAAGTAGAAACACCTGAGTGAGAATTAAAATGCGCCGGGAGCGTTGAAAGATGCTTCCGGCGTTTTATTATCTTCCCACCGCTTTCGCTATAATTGCCGCCGTATCCGTCGGCGGTTCTTCACCGCACCAGACAATGTAATGGTCCGGGCGGATCAGGATGTAGCGCGCTTCGTACGCGGTCCGGCCATCGGCGTAGCTGTCGCGGATGATGTTAAACGGGATATTTTGAGTTTTGGCAGCATCTTCAAAGGTGCTGGTTACTGCGTCCTCACCGTCTAAAGTCAGTAGTGTAAAATCATTACTGATCTCTTCATAGATGTTTTTGCCTGAGGACAGCTCAAGCGGTGCCAGATGGTGGCCGGCTTGGGCCATAAAAGTGTGCTTGCCGTGGGCCGAGCAAACACCGCCTGTAGGACCTTCAATGACGGCGGAGCCTTCATAGTTCGGTTCATAGCTCAGCACATCTCCCGCCGCTCCCGCCTGTTTTTTCTCCCAAGCTTCGAGGAAAGTGTCTAAATCTTTTTTGGGACTATAGGTTTGAAAAAACTTGCCTTCCCGCTTAATGCGGGCAGCGATAAAATCCTCACCGGTTTCCTTGAAGATTGGGTGGCGCTCTTGGCTGTAGGAATTGAGGAGCGCCTCGCCGCTCCAACCTTGGACACGGGCCGCAAGCTTCCAGCCAAGATTGCGCGCATCTTCGAGCCCGTTATTGACGCCAAAGCCGCCATAGGGTGGGTGAGAGTGAGCGGCATCACCGGCAATAAAAACCCGGTTGACTTGATAGGTTTCGGCGGCGGCGACGCGTAAATCCCAAAAGCCGACATGATCAAACTCGCATGCAAACTCAAAGCCGGCGGCTTTCTGGATCAAGGCTTTGAAATCGTAGTTGCCGGTGGTGGTGTCCATTGGTACCGGGGCATGGAAAAACCAACCCTCGCCGACATCGATTCGGCCAAAGAACTGCCAATAGCCGTTGAGTTCTGGGTCCATCGCCCGGTAGGTGCTGCGTTCGGGGAAGCGCTTGAGACCTTTATGCAATTCCTTGGAGCGAAAAACGGCCAGCACCATCTTTTGATCAAAGTCCGAGCCTTTACGCTCAATGCCGATGGTGTCCCGCACCATCGAATGGGCGCCATCACAACCGACTAGATAATCGGCCTCGAGGGTTTGTTGCCCAGGACCATCTACTTCGGTCAAATTTAAAGTGACGCTGGTGTCGTCCTGCGCCAATGTCTCTGCTTGCCAGCCGAAATAGGTTTCGACATTGGGCAAGTCATTGAGTTTATTCTGCAACACTTCCTCCAGGCAATATTGCGGTATCCGTTCATTGGCTTGGAAGAAAAAGTCTTTGACGACTTCGCGCTGGGGTGGGGAATACCAATACTCGCTCATCAGATCGCCATAAGTGATGATGCCACCAATTGGGCTCTCCGGTGGCATAACGCGGGCTCCGCGTATTTCTTTAATAATGCCCCAGCTGTCAAAATGATCGAGGGTACGCTGCATTAAATTCTGACCCTTGGGGATGCGGTGAGGCTCGGTGCGGCGCTCGACGATGGCAGAAGAAATACCACGCAAACCGAGCTCAATGGCGAGACCCATACCGACCGGTCCGCCGCCAACAATCAAAACCTGAAGGCGTTTGCTCATTGTGTTCCCTTTTAGTTATGACTCGCTATCCAACTCCGGATAATGGCGGAACACACCCATGGAATTAAATGGAATGCGGCGCTCCGAAGCCAAATAGGCCGCCGTATTTGGCCGTGTCGCTACCGCGTCATGGAGTGCGGTCATATGCGGATAATTACCTTCGAGCTTAGCAAAGGCCTTGGGGAATGCATAGCGGAGGCCTTCCACGATCTGGAATAACGACAGATCGGGATAGGTGAGAGTTTCACCGATCAGCCAGTTGAACGCGCTTGGATTATTGGCGATAATCTGTTCGTAATAGCCCATATGTTTGGAGATACGGTGCTCAATGAAATTGCCGGCGCGTTTTTTAGCCTCTTCGATCTGATCTTCGTAATAGAGCGCGTTGGCAATTGGATGGTGGGTGTCGTGCACCTCCATTAAGAAATCCGTGACGGTGAGCTGAATTTGATGGGCGAACAACTGATCCGCTTTGCTGGCTGGTGCCAGACCGATTTTGGGCGCCAGATAGTTCAGGATATTGGCGGCTTGCGCCACCATCACGTCGCCATCGACCAGAAATGGTGGCGCGAATGGTGGCCGGGTCTGACTTCTATCTTGCAGGATTTCCAGGATCGCTGCCCGGTTGTCTTCCTGCCCGGAATCTTCTGATGCCGTCGTATTTTTTTGGCGGGCAACATCAACATATTCCGCGCCGGCTTCTTCGAGGGCCAACCGCACGATCTCACCCCGTCCCTGGATCATCGGCCAGTAATAGAATTGATAAGGCATGGTAGTACTCTCCTATTCAACTAACTATGCGACCAGTTGTCGGGGTCGTCGGAATCATTGGGTGAGAGGCCGAGGATATCACCCTCGGTCGAGCAGCCAAGGCCCACGACTGTGCGGTTGGCATAGGCGAAATAGGCGACGAGTTGGTTGATCTCTAGAATTTCGCCATCGTCATAGCCGGCGCCCCGCATAACTTTAACCAACTGCTCGGGCATATCGGTGATGTCTTTGGTCAGCGCCCGGGCATATCTTAGTGCCGCCGCTTCCTTGTCCGAAAATACACCATCGAACTGATCGGTTTCAAGTGCTACCCGAATGGTTGTCGAGAGTTCTTCATTATCCAGCAACCGCGTCAATCCGGCAAAATGATGTTCGACACAATAGTGACAATTGTTGAGATGACTGACATAGACGCCGAGGGTTTCCAGAAACCATTTTGGCACCTGATTGGCCGAATGATGGATGACATATTTATAGATTGTCATATGAGCCTCCATCGTATGCGGGCGGAGGCTGTGCATCATCATAATATTGTCGACATTATTGTCGGGGCCTTTCACCTTGTCATAAAGCGACTTCAGGCAGCCATCAGCATCGTCGTACTCGACGACGTCAATCCAGGGGTTCATGTGTTCTTCCTTTAAAGTGTGGCCAAATCGGCAAGAACCTGATCCGGATGTTCAGCCGGGGTCACGGTCTCGTAAGCCTTGGCAACTGTGCCATCCGGTGCAACCAGTACCGAAACCCGGCTGGCATTACCAGTATCCGACGTAACGACACCGTAAGCTGTTGAGGCCACACGATCCCCATCGGTCAGCAGATCGTAGGGAAAGTTGAACTTATCCTTAAAGGCTTTGTTATCAGCGTTGGAATCGAAACTCACCCCGAGGATGACACAGTTTTTATCATTGAAGTCTTGGATTCGATCACGGAACCCACTGCCTTCGATGGTTCAGCCGGGGGTATCGGCTTTGGGATACCACCAGAGTAAAACATATTTGCCCGAAAAGTCATCAAGTGTGACGCTTGCGCCATCTTGATTAGTAAAGGAAAAGGCCGGAGCCTGCTCGCCTGTTGTTATCATGGTTTTATTCCACCTCTCTATTTTTGCAATCAGCCAAAAAAGAACCCTGAGTAAATATTTCATCAAAACAATTTAGCGCGCCGTCCTGCTAAGTGAAAGACCACTTTTAGAAT
>CAJWIB010000267.1 GCA_913041095.1 uncultured Rhodospirillaceae bacterium
CCTGGCGCATGGCAGCACCAAAACCAGCCGAAATCGCCTCCTGGCCAATCGCCAGATGGCTGGTGCCTTTGATTAAGTTTTGAAAAAACAGATCGTGGAGGCGCTGTTCAACATGACGCACTTCCAGTTGCAAGCGCCACATGGTCAGGCGATTTTCTTCACCAATATCATCATTCAGCCACGCCTTCTTAGCCATGGATTTTTCTTGGGTTTTCTTTTTTGCGGTTGCTTTTTTTGCCACGAGATTGCCTCTCTAAAATAATTCAACTAATCGCCTCTTGCCGTAAGACAATTTTTATGCAATCGTTTGCATAGATTTCGAGGATAATTCCACAGACACAGAAATTTGTCAACAAATGGAGTAAAGAGACATTCAATGCGGACCACATAAATGATAGGTTCTCACTAGACGAAACCTATATATTTAGGTTTTTATTTTGGTGTTTTTGAAAGTTTTCTGTTGAGATATCCAAAGTAGAGAAGCAAAAAGCACATTAGGGAGAATTAAATGTTTTATACGCGACCACATTCCACCGCCACCTGGGGCACCATGGCCAAAGACTGGGAAGCCGGTGTCGATTACCGCAAACTCGTTGCCGAACGCACCGAACGCGCCAGACAAGCCATTACCGATGCCGGTTTAGCGGCTGTCATTTGCTTCAACTTTGATAATATTCGCTACATTACCGCTACCCATATCGGTGAGTGGGCCCGCGATAAATTCGACCGCTATTGTTTGCTCGGTCAGGAAGGCAGCCCCTTCTTGTGGGATCCAGCATCGCCTGCCAAACGCAAAAGCTCTCCCTGGCTCGGTAATAATGTCGATGCGCCGGTTTCCACCATGCAAGGCGCCCTGCCGCCAATACTCGGCATCCAAGATGTCTTTGCCAAGCAGATCAAGGAGAAATTGACCGATATGGGTATCGAAAAAGAGCCGATCGGCATCGATGTCATGGAACTGCCGATGATGCGGGCGCTAGAACGGCAAGGCATTGAATTGGTCGATGGCCAGCAAGCCTTGATGGATGCCCGCGAAATTAAAACCGACGAAGAAATTGAGCTTCTCAAGCAAGCTGCTGCCATGGTCGATGGCGTTTATCTCGATATCGCCAAAGCAATCCGCCCGGGCGCCCGGGAAAGTGATCTCGTCGCTGTTGCTAATGACCAGCTTTATGCTATGGGCTCGGAGCGCGTTGAATGTGTGAACTCGGTGGCAGGCCCACGTGGTGCGCCCCACTCGCACACTTTCTCGGACCGGATGATCCAACCGGGCGATATGATATTCTTGGATATCATGAACAGTCTCAACGGCTACCACACCTGCTATTACCGCACCTTTATCTGCGGTATTCCCAACGAAGCGCAAAAGGAAGCCTATGAGCAATGTTCCCAATGGGTCAATGCAGCCTTGGAAGTTATTAAGCCTGGTGCCCTGCTTGATGATGTTGCCCGCGCCTGGCCAAAAGCCGAAGAATTTGGCTATGCCAATGAAGATGAAGCTTTTCTGCTGCAATTTGGCCACGGTATCGGCCTCAGCCTGTGGGAACGCCCGATCATCTCGCGCCGCTACATGGATCAAGGCACAGAACTTAAAAAAGGCATGGTCTTTGCGGTTGAGTGCTGGAAAGGTGCCGCCGACGGGTCCGGCGCGGCTCGGATCGAGGAGGAAGTCGTTGTCACCGAGGACGGCTGCGACATTATTACCAACTTCCCAAGCGATCATTTGATTTCCTGCGGATTACCGGGTTGCGAAATCTACTGATCGCTAAAAGTTAGGATGCGACATGGATAAAATCTGGGTCACTCTGATCACAGGATTTTTGGGCAGCGGCAAGACAACGCTGCTGAACACTCTGCTTGAACATCCCGGCATGTCACAGGCTGCTGTCATCGTCAATGAATTCGGCGAAATCGGTCTCGACTATGATCTGGTTGAGCGCTCCGACGAAAATGTCATCCAGCTGGCCAATGGCTGTCTTTGCTGTTCGGTCAAAGGGGATTTGATCGACACTTTTCGCGATCTCTATATTCAGCGCAATGCCGGTACCATCCCATTCTTTGACCGGGTAATCATCGAGACCACAGGCATTGCCGACCCAGCGCCGGTGCTCCAAATTATCTTGACCAATCCGATGGTATTTAATCATTTTGCCCTGGATGGCGTGGTGACGACTGTTGATACGGTCAATGGCATTTCGTCTTTGGAACGTTTTCCGGAATGCGTTAAACAAGCCGCCATCGCTGACCGTTTGATTATCACCAAAGTCGATCTCGCCGAAAACAACCAGCAGATTAAAACTTTGGAAGAACGGCTGCGCATCCTCAATCCGGCAGCGCCGATCATCGCAACAACGACCGAAGACGCTGATCCCGCGGATTTGTTTGGCACCGGCCTGTTTGATCCAACCTCGAAGAAAGTCGATTTCGAAAACTGGCTGCAGGCTGATGCTTACGAAGATCGGCCGAGCATGGAACTCGCCGGCACAACCCTGGCGGAACCTGATGAGACGGCGCTGGCCTATTACAAAGAATACGGCCACAAGCACGAAGACGATCATAGCCATCATCACCATGACCCCAATATCAACTCATTTGTCATCGTCCGCGAGAACCCCATCGCGCTAAACACATTGAGCATGTTTCTGGAAGGTCTGACCAACGAGGCGGGGCCGGATTTGCTCAGGGTCAAGGGCATCGTTCATGTTCAAGAGCGCCACGACCAACCGGCTGTTATTCAAGGAGCGCAGCAGATATTTCATTCGCTCGATTGGCTCAACAGCTGGCCGAGCGATGATCGCCGCACGCGTATTGTCTTTATTACCCGCAACATTGATCAGGCCTATATTGAGGATACACTTGTGCTTATTGAACGGGTTTCTGAACGGACCGCCGCTGCTGCCGGTAATGTTGCCTAGAGTTTAAAAGGGAGAAAAAAATGCTGTTTACAATTTTTTGCATCGATAAACCGGGCGTGACCGAGAAACGCGCGGCCGCCATGCCGGGACATGTTGAATATCTTGAAAAAAGTGCTATCAAAAACGTTATGTCTGGCCCGTTGATGGATGATGCGATGGAGAATGTCGTCGGCAGCCTCTATGTCGTCGATGCGCCGGACCGGGCAGCTGTCGAAGCCTTTCAAAAAGACGACCCTCTGGTCCAAGCGGATATTTGGGAGAGCATCGAGGTACACGCCTTTAACAAACGCGTCGATAATCGGGATTAATCAACTTAAAGAGATTACTTAGGAGGAACTAAAATGGATTTAGGACTTAAAGAAAAAAATGCGGCGATTACGGGCTCCAGTCAGGGCATCGGCCATGCCATTGCCAGCTCACTTGCCGATGAAGGCTGTAACGTCGCTTTGTCAGCCCGTAATCAGGATCGCCTCGATCAAGCGGTTGGGGAAATGGAAGCCAAGGGTGTAAAAGCGATTGGCATCATTTGCGATCTTTCGACCGAAGCAGGCTGTGGCAAGTTCATCGAAGAAGCGGCGGTTGGCCTCGGTGGTCTTGATATTTTAGTTAACAATGTCGGTGGCATGATTCCCGGAACCATCGGTAGTGTTGATGAAGCAACTTGGGATATCATTCTCAACACCAATCTGATGTCGTTTGTTCACACCACCAAGCACGCTATCCCGCACATTAAGAAATCCAGTGCCGGACGTATTCTCAATGTCTCCGGTGTCACTGGTAAGCAGTTGATGCCGGGCGCCCTGACCACCACCATTCCCAACACGGCCATTCACGGCTTTGCTAAAATTATGGCGGCAGAATTGGGACCGGACAACATTACCGTCAACACGATCTGCCCGGGCTTCACCAATACGGAGAGCTGGGGGCCGCGCGCCGAAGGTATGGCCAAGGTAAAAGGCATTACGCCCGATCAAGTGCGTGACGGTGTTTCCGGCATGACGCTGCTGGGCCGCTGGGCCGAACCACAAGAAATTGGTGACGCCGCCGCCTGGATTGTTTCAGAGAAAAACAGCTACCAGACCGGCACCGTGGTTGAAGTCTGCGGCGGTTATACGAAGTATATTTAAACGAAACTCAATTTTAATCTAAAGGGACACTGTCCCCCGTCTGTTGTCAGAGTTTTTGGCCCAGACTTTAATTTGATTTAATGGAGCCTCTGTCTCATCTGGTTTGTCATATTAAGCGGCATATTTGCGATGACGCAAG
>CAJWIB010000268.1 GCA_913041095.1 uncultured Rhodospirillaceae bacterium
GATGCGGACCCACGGGGAGGTAAAGATTCCGGAGCGTTTTCTCATCCGACTATACCTTCCGCACATCCTTATATTTTAATGAATTACCACGGCAAAACCCGTGACGTGATGACCCTTGCGCATGAATTAGGACATGGCGTACATCAAATCCTAGCCGCCCCGCATGGACATTTTTTATCAGATACGCCCTTAACGTTAGCCGAGACAGCATCGGTTTTTGGCGAGATGCTAACCTTCAGAGGTATGCTTGATGCCGCAGAAGATGAGAAGCAGCGCCGCATCATGCTGGTTGCTAAGGTCGAGAATATGCTGAACACGGTGGTCCGCCAAATCGCTTTTTATCATTTTGAAGAACGGGTTCATGACGAACGCCGGAACGGAGAATTGAGCGCCGAGTGGCTGGGTGAAATTTGGTTGGATATTCAGACCGAAAGCCTCGGCCCGGCATTTCGCTTTGATGACGAGTATCGTCACTTCTGGGCCTATATCCCGCATTTCATTCATTCGCCTTTCTATGTCTACGCCTATGCATTTGGCGATTGCTTGGTGAACTCGCTCTATGATGTGTTCCAGGAAGGTCATGCCGGATTCCGTGAGAAATATCTCGATATGCTCAAGGCGGGTGGCTCTCTTCGCCATAAAGAATTATTAGCGCCGTTTGGATTGGATGCCAGCGATCCGGCGTTTTGGCAACGCGGGCTTAACGTTGTTTCGGGCTTTGTCGATGAGCTGGAGCAAAGCTTTTAGGATTAGCTATGGCCGATGATAACTCTTTAAGTGGCCGCGCCCTCCGCTATGCCAGAGTGGGCCGGACCGTGGGTGGCTTGGCGGCGCGTCTCGCCGGCGAGCGCTATCTTGGCCTCCCCATCAATCGGCTGGAACATGCTGTCGATTTGAAAGATGCCTTGGGTGGGCTCAAAGGGCCGTTGATGAAAGTAGCGCAAATTCTTTCGACCATTCCCAATGCCTTGCCGCAGGAATACGCCGATCAATTGGCTGAGTTGCAAGCAAATGCGCCGTCAATGGGATGGCGGTTCGTTAAACGGCGGATGGCAGGAGAGCTTGGTACTGACTGGCAGACACACTTTTCAGAATTTGGTCAAGAAGCAGCAGCGGCAGCTTCCTTGGGTCAGGTTCATAAGGCCGTTGATCTCAAGGGCAGGGAAATCGCCTGCAAACTGCAATACCCTGACATGCAGGCTGTCGTTGAAGCCGATTTGCGCCAGTTGAAACTAGTGTTCAATATCTATCAGCGCTACGACAAAGCGATTGATCCAACAGCTATTCATGGCGAGCTATCGGCCCGTCTGCGCGAAGAATTGGACTATGTCCGCGAAGCTAAGCAGATACGACTTTATCACGAAATGCTCGGCACTGAATACAAGGTACATGTGCCGGAAGTTATCGATGAATTATGTAGTGTGCGTCTGGTCAGCATGAACTGGCTCCACGGTACACCGTTACTGGCCTACATCGAAACTCATCCGGACGCCGAAGATCGTAACCAAGTGGCACTCAATATGTTCCGGGCGTGGTACGTGCCGCTCTATTATTACGGCGTGATCCATGGAGATCCGCATCTCGGCAATTACTCGGTGCGTGAAGATGGTTCGGTCAATCTTCTGGATTTTGGCTGTATCCGTGTTTTTGAACCACCTTTTGTGCGCGGCGTGATAGATCTTTATACCGCACTTAAGGATAACAAGCCGGAACTCGCTGTACATGCGTATAAATCTTGGGGCTTTGAGAATCTCACCCCGGAAATTATTGACGTGTTGAATTTGTGGGCAGAGTTCGTCTATGCGCCATTATTGGAGGACCGCGTGCGCCACATTCAGGAACAGGGTGACACTTACGGCCGAGGGATTGCTCATATGGTGCGCGAAGAATTACATAAACTGGGCGGCGTTGCACCGCCACCAGAATTTGTCTTGATGGATCGTGCCGCCATTGGTCTGGGCTCGGTTTTCACCCACCTCAAGGCAGAAATTAATTGGCATCAAATTTTCCATGAACTGATTGATGATTTTGATGAAAAAAAACTTGCCAAGAATCAGGCGACAGTTTTTAAAAAAGTTAACTTGATTAAACCCAGGTAAAAACCTCGTAAAATCTCCTATTAGAATTTACCCCGCAATTGTATGGGCCGTTTATATTGCGCTTCGTTAGCAATTCAGATGATATTGGCTCTTGCAAAATGGTTTAAAATCGGCATTTTAGCGTCAAATTTCCAGGCGGCTACCCGGGCACTAGGCTAATTAGGTAACCGTCTGCCGTTCAGTCCATTTCCATTCCGTTTATGAGAGGGAAAAGAATGAAGATTGCAGTACCCAAAGAGCGGCTGTCCGATGAGATGCGCGTCGCGGCCTCACCCGATTCCATCAAGAAACTTTCAACCTTAGGATTTAGTTTTTCTATAGAAACCGGGGCCGGTGATGGTGCGTCTTTTAGCGATGAAGCATTAAAAGAAGCAGGTGCAGAAATTGCATCGAATGCAAGAGCAGCAATTTTAGGCAGTGATTTAATCCTCAAAGTGCGCGGCCCGGAAGCAGATGCAGGCGACGATATGGCGGACTATTCGTCGGACAAAATTCTCATCGCCAGTTTATCGGCACTCGGCAATAAAGAGCAAATGGATAAATTGGCAGCGACTGGTGTAACTGCTTTTGCCATGGAACTCATGCCCCGGATTACGAGGGCACAGTCGATGGATATACTTTCCTCACAAAGCAACTTGGCCGGCTATAAGGCTGTGTTGGATGCGGCGAATGAATTGGGCCGAGCGTATCCGATGATGATGACCGCAGCGGGCACAATTCCACCGGCTAAAGTGTTCATAATGGGTGTCGGAGTAGCTGGTCTTCAAGCAATCGCGACGGCAAAACGCCTGGGCGCTGTGGTAACTGCGACAGATGTTCGACCAGCAACCAAAGAGCAGGTCGAGAGCCTCGGTGGTAAATTCCTCGAAGTTGATCCTAAAATGGAAAAAGATGCGCAGACGGAAGGTGGTTACGCCAAGGAAATGCCGCCTGAGTACTTCGAAAAACAGAAAGAAGTTGTCGCTGAGCACATAAAAAAACAGGATGTGGTTATTACGACGGCGCTCATTCCAGGACGCCCGGCACCTATTTTGGTGACCGAAGAAATGGTTGCCTCTATGCCGGATGGTGCAGTGGTCGTTGATCTGGCGGTTGAAGCCGGTGGTAACTGCCCATTGTCTGAGTTTGGTCAAACCGTTAAATCGCATGGCGTTAGCATTATTGGCCATGCCAATGTACCAAGCCGCATCGCCGAAGATGCCAGCCAGCTTTTTGCAAAAAATCTCGTGAACTTTATTACCCCACTAGTTGATCCGGAGACCAAGTCTCTCAACATCGACTGGGAAGATGAAATCATTCAAGGAACATTGGTTTGTAAGGATGGCAAAGTTGTCCATCCAAGACTTACCGATGAAGGAAGTTAATTATGGTTACAGAAAAATTAGCTGCTAAAGCAGCAGAGTCCGCCTCATCAGGTGATCCGTTTATTTTTATGTTTACGGTTTTTGTCTTGGCCGTCTTCATTGGTTTTTATGTGGTTTGGAGTGTGACACCGGCACTGCATTCGCCGCTCATGAGTGTGACCAACGCAGTGTCTTCCGTGATTATCGTCGGTGCGCTTATTGCTGCCGGTCCAGCAGATATGGGTTTTTCCAAAATTATGGGCTTCATTGCCGTGGTTTTGGCATCGGTAAACATTTTTGGTGGCTTTATTGTTACCAATCGAATGTTGTCGATGTTTAAGAAGAAGCCGCGTAAGAAGGAAGCCAACTGATGAGCGAAACATTTACAGGCTTCGCCTATCTGATTGCGGCAGTGTGTTTTATTTTGGCGCTGCGTGGTCTCAGTTCGCCGGAAAGTGCCAGAAAAGGTAATATGCTTGGTATCGCTGGTATGGTCATTGCCATTGCGACGACGCTGGCCGATCCATCGATTTTGAGCTTTGAAATGATTATCGTGGGTGTCGTTATTGGTGGATTCATCGGTACAGTGGTGGCGCTTAAAATTCAGATGACGGCTTTACCACAATTGGTTGCGGCCTTTCACTCACTTGTTGGCT
>CAJWIB010000269.1 GCA_913041095.1 uncultured Rhodospirillaceae bacterium
GCAATCCGGTCTTCAACGTCATAGAGGATGGTTTCATAAGTCATGTGATTACTCTCTAAAAGTCGCCGCAGCTTCCATTGCCACGTTGCCTTCCGGTGTCAGTACCCATAAATCGCAAGCGGCTCCTTCTTTGGTAATGTTACCGACTAATCGAATATCCTGATTGGCGTAAATTGGTGCTATGGCTCGCATCTGAAAGCCGGTCATAGTTTTATCCGGCATATTATCGCGCGCCAGTTCCAGCAGCCAGGTTGCCGTAAGGGGTCCGTGCACGACCAGACCGGGATAACCTTCGACCTCCGTGGTGTAAGGGTGGTCATAATGAATGCGGTGTGGATTAAACGTGCAGGCAGAATAGCGGAACAGCATGGTTTCATTGACATTGATGAGGCGATCCCAATCGGCGCTTCCGGGCCCGGGTTTGGGCGGTGGTGGTTTGCGGGTGCCGTCTTTATCTTCCTCCATAAAAACTAAATCCCAATCATCTTCAGTGCAGAGGCCGTTGGGGCCAGTGATCGTGTGGGCGTAAGTGCCAAATACCAGTTTGCCCGACTTGCCTTCTTTCGGCACCATCGAGATGAGTTTTCGCTCCTGGGTCACGGCATCGCCAATTCTTATCGACTGGTGAAAGCGGGTGCGGCTGCCGGCAAACATGCGCAAGGGCAAGGGGTCAACAGGTCCATCATCAATTTCAGAGACCATGCCATCACCACCCAAATCTTTGTTCAGCGGAAACCGGGGAAACAGGACATGATGCCAGCCTGGCGGTACGGGATTGCCAATTTTCGGGATCGGGTCAGACCGGTTTAATGTCACAGTTAATTTGTGAACACTGGAAACCGTGACTATATCTTCCATAATCATGCTGCGGCCGACATAGTCACTAAATTCGTTTTCGTCACCATCCATATCATTATCTTTCAATATTGATCGGATTTAATTGTAGCGCATATCCTGGAAATATCCGCTATTACTTTATAATTCGCGCCTGCTATCATGGAAAATAAACTGGTGGATATAGCTATTTTAGACGTAGGGCGGGCGGTCGCGGCCAGCTGGTGATAGCGTGAAAATCTCACAACCATCCAATGTCACACCGACAGTGTGCTCGAACTGCGCCGACAGCGAGCGGTCTTTAGTCACCGCCGTCCAGCCATCGGCTAGAATTTTAACTTCCGGACGGCCAATATTAACCATTGGTTCAATGGTAAAAAACATTCCCTCGCGGAGCACGGCACCTTCGCCCGGATCTCCAAAATGTAGAATATTCGGCGCATCATGAAATATCTGGCCGAGACCATGGCCGCAAAAATCACGGACTACCGAATAGCGCTGGGGTTCCACAAAGCTTTGAATGGCATGGCCAATGTCGCCGACCGTGGCGCCTGGTTTGACGGTTTCGATTCCTTTCATCAAGGATTCGTAAGTGATATCAACTAGACGCTTGGCCTTAATACTGATTTCACCGGCTAAAAACATTCGGCTGGAATCACCGTACCAGCCATCAACAATCGGGGTGATGTCAATATTTACAATATCGCCCTCTGCCAGTATTTTATCGCCGGGAATACCATGACAGACAACGTGATTAACCGAAGTGCAAACGGATTTAGGAAATCCCCGATAATTAAGCGGCGCTGAAATCGCGCCATGATCAGTAATAAATTCAGCACAAAGCCGGTCAAGCTCTTCGGTCGTTACGCCAGGCTCGACATGATCCGCAATCATATCGAGAGTTTCAGCCGCCAAACGGCCAGCTTTGCGCATTGCTTCGAAATCAGCAGTGGTATGAATTTTTATTGATCTTGCTTCCGCATCCACGGTTTAGAACCCCTATAATAGTAAATTTGCCGCCCATTCAATTCACGGTATCTATTTTACGGTTTATCTTTATTGCCTCCGGCGAGACGCTGCAACCATAACATATAACCTCAACACCAGCTTTCTTCGCCTTTATCAACTCTGCTGCGTAGGTTGGATCAATGTCGGCAGCCACTGCAAAGCGGACACAATCCTCTCTTTGGACCAGATACAACATTACCGCACGCTTACCGTCAGCCACTTGGTCGGATAATTCTTGTAAATGTTTGGCTCCTCGGGCCGTCACAGAATCAGGAAATTCCGCTAAATTTTTAGTTTTCTCCCACCGTGACATGGTCACACTTTTAATCTCTACATAACAAATAGGGATGCTGGTGCTCTCAAGCAATATGTCGATGCGAGAATTTTTGCCATATTTCACTTCCCGCCTAAGTGTTTCATAGCCCGCCAGTTCGGGAATTAGATCATTTTCAATTGCCTCCACGACAATGGTATTGGGTAAACTGGTATTTAGTCCCACCAAGGCATCACCAATGCGGATCATCTCCCAGGTGTATTTTAATTTGCGTTTAGGGTTTCGCGCCGGTGACAGCCAAACCTCAGCGCCTATTTCAAGCAAGCTCAACATTGAGCCGGGATTGGCGCAATGAGCGACAACGACGTCGCCGTTTTCAAGTTCAACATCGGTGAGGAAGCGTTTATAGCGTTTGATCAAAGTGCCGCGAATAAGGGGGTCGGAGAATATCATACGTAAAAATTAACCTATCGAGCTAATTATTATTTACATCACCTTCCAGCACATCAGCAAGATTAACTTCGCCGGAGCCGCACGTCGCTGGTTGTTGTTGATTAGGCGATGGTGACCAGGCAGTTAGTGTAATCACTTCAAAAGTTACCGGTACCCGACCATCGGCATCGCCAAACATATCCTGATAAATCTCGGTAGCCCGAAACAAAATTGCCCGGCGGGTAAAGTTTTTTTGGCGATTGTGGGTCGCCATTTGCTCCCCCATGCCCCGCAAATCACGCATCAGTTTCAAAGGATTTTCATAAGATACTGTCAGCACGTCCGTATCTACCACCGGCAGGGCAAAGCCCGCTCGCTGCAACAAGTCACCAGCATCTCTGATATCGGCGAAGGGTGATACCCGCGGTCCGGCTCCACCGGTCACTTCGCTTTCGGCCGTAACCAGAGCCTTGCGCAATTCCTTTAACGTTTCGCCACCAAATAATGCAGCCAGCAACAATCCGTCGGGTTTAAGGGCACGGCATAGCTGAATAAGCGCGCCCGGAAGGTCGTTGACCCAATGCAATGATAAATTTGAAATTGCCAGATCAAGCACGCCATCTCCGACCGGCAGAAACTCCTCATCGGCGACAAATTTAAGGCCACTGGTTTGCCGTGTCATGGCTTCAGACACATCACATTGCATAAGATTATCGATGCCGCCGCGACCGGCCAACACCTTTGCGATTTGGCCACTGTGACAGCCTAAATCCAAGGCAACAGGAAACTCCCGGCGGATATCGCTGAAGCGGTCCGCCAGCGTCTCAGCTACTTCAGCTAATAAAAACTCGAATTCGGATAAATTTTTAGCCGCCCGATCCCGATGAAGCCGCACGGCCCGACGGTCAAATATTTCAGCTTCATTTTGCGCTTTTTTTGACATTTTAGATATATGCCACAAAACCCCTCCTCTCCCAATGCCATAGTCATTAGAACATGCAAATAGCTAAGTGTGAGAACACTGATGGAAACAGTAAAATTAGCAGCTTTTAGAGATCGCGCCTTAAACATTCTGTTTCTGCCACAATGCCTGTGTTGCCAGGCTTTGGTGGCTGAAACGGTACCCTGTGCAGTGATTGCTGGCAAAATATTTCTTTTATCGACGGCCAGCCGTGATTTTATTTTCGCTTTTAAACATGGTGACTGGACCCATGCTGTGGCGGCCTATGTGAGCTGGCTAAACCGCACCGGTAGAAACTTTATTCAGCACACCGACGTCGTTCTCCCAGTGCCACTACATTGGTTCAGATTATTCTACCGCCGCTATAATCAAGCTGCTTTATTGGTGATTGAACTTGGCAAACTTACCGCCCTGCCAGTCGATACTAACAGCTTGGTGCGCGACAAGAAGACGGCGCCCCAAGGACATAAATCACCGAACCGACGACTAAGCAATCTGCGTGGTGCCTTTTTCGTTTCAGCGCAATCTGAAAATAATATTAAGGATCAGCACGTGTTGTTGATTGACGATGTTCTAACTACCGGAGCA
>CAJWIB010000270.1 GCA_913041095.1 uncultured Rhodospirillaceae bacterium
AAGCAAGCTCCTACATTGTCTAAATTCATTTAACAACCGGGTAGCATCAACTTTGGGCTGCATAAACTCCCGGTCGGGCCGCTTTGACCGGCGATCGAGGTTACTCACATCGGGGCTTGGGCTGAGTTTGGCTCAAATGGTTTGGCTACTGAATGTTTTGGTGTAGCATCGCAACGCCAGGGCCGCATAATATCAACTAAAGGAGCCGGACACTCTCTTATCAATAAAACCTAAACGTCCAAATTTATCTGACGACGTACAGTTAACAAACCCTGATCCGGCATTACAAATTTAGGAATGAAATAAAATCATGCAGGAACCTCAGACCAGTGGTAGTGACACAATGAAATTCACAGCCCTTGTGTTGGGTTTTATCCTTGTGGTTATGGGAATGGCCAACAACTTGCCGAATGTGCCAGGCTTGGTGGAGCTTGTTCGTTTAATTCCTGGGCTCGAAGGAATGCCTCGCCTGAGCAAATACAACCCGGAATTCTTTTTTCCTATTGTCTTTATCATCATGATGGTGATTGCACTAATATCGACTTCTTTTGCAAAGGAATGGCGTAGTCATTCAAGAGGTAAATGGACTTTAGGTCTAATTCTCGACATCCTGATGTTATCAACAACTATTGTGCTTATAGTCGTTTATTTGATTGAACACGACCAGGTCTGTCTGATTGATCAATTTACGGGAGAACGTGCCCGTCTGATGGCGGAAAATGAGTCACGTGCCAAAGAATATATGGAGGCTTTCGGCATCGTATTTGCCGAAGAAACACCTCAATGTCAGGCTAATATCGGTAACTTGATTCTTCCACTTCTCCTTCTCGCTACAACAGTCTACTTCATTTACATCGTCAGAATGTGGGGTTTTCCTATCGTTGCGGTAGCCATCGGCGTAACCTTATATACCCTGATAACATCTGCTGCTTGGTATTTTGATTGGTCTGATAATCGCTATCTTACGACTGCGATTGGGACAATATCCGATGGCCTTCGCAATTACTCAGCGGGTGTCGAAGGGGCTCGAAACGCTATAATTCAAGACTCCAACGGCCTTTTGGGTCAATTCCTTAATATCACCGTAAACGTGGTCTTTCCATATGTTGTTTTGGGTTCTCTGTTCGGTGCATCGTCCGGTGGACAGGCTCTGATCAAATGCGCCATTATCATTACAAGATCATTGCGTGGCGGACCGGCTCACGCGGCAATTGTAGGCTCGGCAGTATTTGGAACAATATCAGGAGGGCCTGTTGTCAACGTTGTAGGCACCGGAACCCTTACAATCCCCATGATGATGCGAATCGGTTTCAAACCCACTTTTGCCGGGGGGGTTGAGGCCGCCGCCTCAACCGGTGGGCAGATCATGCCGCCCGTGATGGGAATAGCGGCATTCGTATTGGCCGCTCTGGCCTCTGTACCATATTCCGAGGTGATCATTGCCGCATTCATACCGGCGATTGCCTATTTTTTCAGCTTATTCCTAATGGTTGTTTTTGAGTCCCGGCGTACGGGTATGGAACCGGTCGGAGTGATAAGCGAAGAACAGAAACTAACGAAACGTGATAAAATAAACCTGCTGATGATTATCGGCCCGATTTTGCTTATTCTTGTGCTCCTTTTAAGCAAAAAGGATACAGTTGGCACAGGCCTTTTAGCTTGGATATTTGGTTATACTCCAGGGACAGGCGAGGCCTTGCCCTGGCTTCTTCAGGTCTATCAAAATGCGGCCGGTGACCCGGACTCAACAGGATTTTGGGCGGTTTTACTGCTCATTGGGCTGATGTTTCTGGACCCCGAAATTAGGAAAGCTCCGAAAAAGGTTGTTACAGCAATTTCAAAAGCCGGCACCTTTATATCCGAACTGTTTTTACTGCTGGTTGCTATATCCATCATCGATATTTGTGTTAATTATACAAACTTTACGGGCATTTTGACCATCGATGTTCTGAATTGGCTCAAGACAGCAGACACGTTTATGATTCTCGGGCAGGTAGTCCATGTAGATGGTGCGCTTTATCTGATGTTGGCTCTTGTCATAGGCATGATCGCGACAATTATGCTCGGTATGGGGATGCCCACGTTACCGGCTTACGTAAACGTGGTACTCATTATCGGGCCCTTATTGGTCGCTCTTGGAACATCTTTCTTCACGGCTCATATGTTCGTTTTCTATTTTGCGGTTGCATCGGCGATAACGCCACCCGTGGCAATTGCGGCTTTTGCCGCCTCAACAATTTCCAAAGCGGAACCATTGGCCACGGGATTTGCGGCGCTGCGGGCCGGGATTGTGGTGTTCACGATACCATTCGTATTTGCATTCTACCCTGAATTGCTTCTGATCGAGCAAGCCCAGCTAACCCAGTCATTTAATGGTTCTACGGAAAAGACATACCTTCCTGGTTACGATGGTACTGTGCCCCTGGGACCACTTGTCTGGTTATTGCTTCGGCTCCTGGTTTCACTTTATCTTGTTGCAAGTGCACTTTCAAAATTCGACGTCGCAAGCCTGTCCTTCCCGGGAGTTCTGCTGCGTTTGGCTCTTGCTGTTCTGATATTGCTTAAAGTTCCCGAGATCGCGATAACTGCTATGGTTGTGGCGATCTTATTGTTGGCTTTTCATCACATTAGGAGACATAAGGCCCGCGCTGGGTCAGAAGCTCCTGACACCGAGTGATTTGTCTTGACCTGCCAGAAAATAGATCGTCCGTGCTTTCTTCAACTTCAAAATGTTCACTTAAATTATTAGGTTTTGCTAACCGGCAGGATAAATTCGTTACCTTTTACCCAGTAAACAATAGAAAAAAGCCGGGGAAAAAAGATCCCGGCTTCTATCAATTCCAATATGCCATTAGATTAATTTATTAAGGTTTGGCACAAGCTGGTATCTTGCGTCCGGCCTCTTCCCATGCTTCCACGGCACCTGGATGGAATTTGACACCAACTTTGCAGTAGCCCATTTCTGCATTATCGGTACTGCCATAGAGCGCCCCCGGAGCCCAGGGAGTTTTCTTTTGCAACTCGCCTAGATTCTTGATAAAGGCGGCAGTCAGCTTCTTGGCCAAAGTCTTCGACATGCTTTTGTTTACAGCATCACCGGCAGTCTGAGTTATGGTTCGGAACATGTTGTCTTCGGAGATCACTTTGGCTCCACCGAATTTCAGTCCGCTGATTGGCAGAACCACGGGCACGTTCCCGGGACCGTGAGCGAATTTCTGAAAGCCCTTCGAGTTAAATTTAGCCTTGGGGAACGAAACAATATTAAGCTTTCCGGCGGCTAAAAATTGGTAGATCCAGGGGGGTGGATTGCTGCCGGTCCGTACCGACGCATCAACGCCACCATCCAGAAAGAGCGCGTTGGCGCTACCCCAGACTACTTGTTTACCTGTGTAACCCTTACCTTCTGACATGCCGGTTGCAAACCGTACAAGGGCTCTGGCTGTGGTTAAGGCACCCCCTCGGGGAGGACCGTTATGGATGGTTTTGCCTCTAATTTTGTCCCAGCTATCAATGCCCTTTGCCTGGAATGACACCAGAAAATACATGGTAATGTTGTAGGAATAGAGGATACGAAGGTTGTCGGCGTATTTTCTTCCTTTTTCTTTACCAAGCCCGGAGTAGGGACCAAGACCTTTGGCCATCAGGAAATTGAGGATAAATGGTGATGCTGAAATATCTACCTTTCCTTCCGCGACAGCCTGCATGGTCTTCGTCAGGGTCTTACCACAGCTTGACTGGATTGTCGCAATATTGTTGGCGGATGCAACTTCCGCCAAATAGGTTGCTACAACGCCCGTAACACCTTCGTTCGCCGCACACATATGGATTAACTTTACCGATTTTGCCTGCGCCGTAGTAGCTAAAAACAGAACTGCTAGGCCTGCTATTAGACGTCGTTTCATTTCAATTACTAACCCTCCGAAATACTGACTACTGACCTCGGTCATGAATGACCATTCAAAGCAAACATTAGTCCGGTTGTAAAGCCCCCTTGCTATGTACCATTTTGTAGTAGAGTTTCATGGCGTAACAATGCATAACCACAATCTCATCAATTTTAGAGAGCGATTATATTT
>CAJWIB010000271.1 GCA_913041095.1 uncultured Rhodospirillaceae bacterium
TTGAACACGCCGCCGGATTTTAGGTAGTCGCGGTCGGCATCAAGTGCATCAAGAGCTTCGCGGAGTGACCCACAGACCGTCGGTACGCCCGCCAGTTCTTCCGGAGGTAGATCGTAAAGATCCTTGTCTATGGCGTCGCCCGGATTGATTTTGTTCTGAATCCCGTCGAGGCCGGCCATCAGCATCGCCGAGAAGGCGAGGTAGGTATTAGCCATCCCATCCGGGAAGCGGATTTCGACACGCTTGCCGTTGGGGCTCGCCGAGTAGGGGATGCGGGCGGCAGCCGAACGATTGCGGGCCGAATAAGCTAACAGGACAGGCGCTTCAAATCCCATGATCAGGCGCTTATAGCTGTTGGTCGTCGGGTTAGAGAAAGCGTTGAGGGATTTGGCGTGTTTGATGACGCCGCCGATATAGTTCAGCGCGATTTCCGAAAGGTCAGCGTAGCCCGATCCGGCAAAGACCGGTTTACCACTGTTCCAGATCGACTGGTGGGTATGCATGCCGGAGCCATTGTCTTCAATAACCGGTTTCGGCATGAAAGTCGCCGTCTTACCATAAATGTGAGAAACCATCTGCACCACATATTTATAGGCCTGAATGTTGTCTGCGCTGTTCACCAAGGTATCGAATTTGATGCCTAATTCATTTTGGGACGGCGCTACTTCATGGTGATGCTTCTCCATTGAGACGCCCATATTCATCAAGGTGGACACCATTTCCGAACGCAAATCATGCATGCTGTCTACTGGCGGAACCGGGAAGTAACCGCCTTTGACTGGCGGACGATGGCCGGTGTTACCGTCCCGAAATTCTCTGCCCGAATTGTACGGACCTTCTTCGTGGTCGATTTGGTAGAAAGTGTTGTCCATGGAGACATCGAAACGCACGTCATCAAAGATAAAGAACTCCGGTTCGGGGCCGAAATAGGCCGTATCACCAATCCCCGTGCTTTTCAAATAAGCCTCGGCGCGCTTAGCAGTAGAGCGTGGGTCGCGGGTGTACTGTTCACCGGTAATCGGATCGTGCACGTCACAAATTAAAATCATGGTCGGTTGAGCCGAGAAAGGGTCCATGACTGCCGTCGTTGGATCCGGGATGAGCGCCATATCGGATTCGTTGATGGCCCTCCAGCCGGCAATGGAAGATCCGTCGAAGAAAATTCCGTCTGTATAGGCATTTTCATCAATGGTGTCGGGGACCTGGGTTAGGTGCTGCCATTTGCCCCTGGGATCAGTAAATCTGAGATCGATGTGGCGGACATCATTTTCTTTTACCGCTTTGGTGACGTCCTCTGGGGTTTTACAATTGAGCGACATAGTTCTATTCCTTTCTTAAAGTCTAACTTCTTTTGAGTGGATGTAAGTGTTTAAGATGTATCTGGTCAAATCGCTTCTGCGCCCCGTTCGCCTGTACGAATGCGGATTGCATCTTCGATTGTGCTGATAAATATTTTACCGTCGCCGATACGGCCGGTGTGAGCGGCCTTTTGGATAGCTTCGACAGCAGCATCTAATTGCTGGTCCTCAATGACGAGTTCGATTTTCACTTTGGGCAGGAAATCGACAACATATTCGGCACCACGATAAAGTTCTGTATGTCCTTTTTGCCGGCCAAAGCCCTTGGCTTCGACAACTGTAATTCCTTGTAGTCCGACGTCCTGAAGCGCCTCCTTGATCTCGTCAAGTTTGAACGGTTTTATAATCGCTTCGATTTTTTTCATTTAAAATCAGCCCCTGATTTGACGTATATCCGAGCGTAACTTTGAAGAACTGAGTGTAATTCGCCACGCAATTTCGTCGTCCGCATGAGACGACTTATCATTCTCTATCGCAGGAGTCATGCCAGTTTTTGGTTTTTAAATTATTATCAAAAGAATCAATTACTTAGCCCCTAACACAGGGTTGGAAATACACCTAGTTTTAATCGGACGTGCACAAAATTTAGGCATTTGCTCAATTAACCATCTGAATCAGAAATTTCTAGGCGTTGCTAAACTCATTTTGGCACTCTAAGTTTTTTAAAAGACCATTTAGGGGTGCTCTATGAAAATCAAAGAACGTATCGATTACAGCGCAATCGTCGACCGTAAACCATTGACTTTGCCTGATGGCGGCAGGGTCATTGTCTGGCCAGTCGTTAACCTCGAGGAGTGGCCGCCCGAACTTCCTTTGCCACGGCGGATTTTAACGCCACCTGGTGAAGGCGGGCATGTGCCGGACATCCCCAATTGGTGCTGGTCGGAATACGGTATGCGGATCGGCGTCTGGCGTCTGATGAAGGTGCTGGAAGAATTCAATATCACGCCAACGGCTTCGATGAATGGCACCGTGCCTGAGGCTTATCCCCGTGTTGCCGAAGCCGCTCTGGAAGCCGGCTGGGAATTTATGGGGCACAGTTACATTCAAAAGCCGATGTATGACGTTGATGATGAACGGGAAGCTATTTTCAAAACCATGGAAACCATGCAGGCTTATTGCGGTTACAAACCACGCGGCTGGATGGGGCCGGGGTTGACCCAGACTGAGAATACTCCGGAATTGCTGGTTGAGGCAGGCTTTGAATATACCGCTGATTGGATATTGGATGATCAACCGTGTCCGATTAATACCGCTAAAGGACCGCTTTATTCCGTGCCCTATACGACTGAGCTTAACGACATTCCGATCATGCTGTCGCAGGCTCATGTCTCCACCGTGCTTTATGACCGGACGATGGATTATTTTGAAACGCTCAACGAAGAAGGGGCCGACAATGTGCGAATTATGACCATCGCCGTGCATCCCTATATCCACGGCGTGCCGCATCGGATTAAATATTTCCGTCAGATCTTTATGGAATTGTCTAAGAAACCCGGCGTTGTCTTTATGACCGGCGCCGAGATTTTGGATTGGTATCTGGCACAGCAGTAAGGCTTAAAATACTGCTTCCTGTTCGACTTGTTGATTGTCTTCGTTGAAGAACAATACCTGGGAATTAATTTGCTCATCCGTGGTAACGTATTGCACGACAACAATGCGGTCGCCTTCGTAGCACAGCCTGGCACTTGGACCATTAATGCCGACGGTATGATCGTCGTCGCCTTCAATCACATAGGTGTCGTAGCGGGCGCCATTGTTGAAATTATAAATCGAGACAACATCGCCGGAGCTTAGCTTTGAAGCGTTTAGAATACGCGGTGGTAGAGTGATGGAGCCGGAATAGTGCAGATCGCATTGGGTGACGCAAATGCCATGGAGCTTTACGGCCATTACTGAACGCATAATCATGATGTTACATTTCTCGTTTATTAAAGCTTCCTGAACATGGGCTGTTTGATTACATTTTAAACCTTTTTGCAAGCATGATTCCTAGTCACGTCCGCATAATGAACTACTCGTTTACCGGTGCAGCCGCCACGGCCGGTTAAAGTCGTTGCGTGACCGCCCCTGTTTGGCTGAATACTTCCTGAGGAAATCATTCATATCATCGATCTTGTTTTCATCTTCGTCGTCATCTTTTCCCGGGATTTGGCAAGCGAGAGGCGGTAGTTGATGTCTTTGATATAGTGCCGCGTGGTTCACCGGGCTTTATCAAACATTTCGGGACGGCTCCAAACCGGTTTTACGAGGTCACGATCATAACTCACATGATTTAAAATCAGGTAATAGACGCCGCTAAAGGGACCATAAGAGCGGCCGGCGTTATGTCTCGTATTGCGGGCAATCAGACATTCTTTCGCCGGTGAGGTGCGGTGGATCGGATTCTCAATATCCCATTCCAGCCCGGCAAATGCCGTCTCGCATCCGGCCTCGGGTTTTTTACATATATATTTGAAGACGGTTTTATCAAACCACTTAGCAAAAATATCCAGCTGGTGGGTTGCGCCTGATTGAGTGCAGCGCAGCAAATCTGATCAGAGATAGATTAAGAAAGCTCTTGAAAATCCCCTTGCTGGTATGAGGAAGTAATAAGAAGGTATAAATAGCATTATGGCAACAGCACAATTCGCAAGACAACCAACCCAATGATCACAACACACCAGTGTAAATCATCCCTGTCAAAGGATTTCATCACAATTCTCCATCCAATTTAAC
>CAJWIB010000272.1 GCA_913041095.1 uncultured Rhodospirillaceae bacterium
TTTGGCATTGGCGTTACCACCGGAAGTGCCACGCTGGCGATACTAGGCGGCGCTGTTGCCGGTGCGGCAGTGGCGCTTATTTTTGGTTTTCTGACGCTTTATTTATTGTCCAATCAAGTGGCGACCGGTCTGGCCTTAACGATTTTTGGGCTCGGCTTTAGTGCACTATTGGGGCATGGCTTTGTCGGCAAAACTTTCCCCGGTCTGCCCAAGCTGGAAATTCCGTTTATCAGCGAAATTCCGTTTTTTGGTCCGCTGCTGTTCGGTCATGACATATTGGTGTATGGGTCGGTTGTCATCGTGATCTTAGTTACCTATACGCTCAATAAAACACGGACAGGTCTGTTGATCCGGGCGGTTGGTGAAAATCATCACGCAGCGCATTCAATCGGCTATTCCGTCAATAAGATTAGAATGGCCTGTGTGTTGTTCGGTGGCGCAATGGCGGGGCTCGGTGGCTCTTATCTTTCGCTCGCCTATACGCCGCTCTGGGTTGAAAACATGACGGCCGGCCGAGGCTGGATTGCTCTGGCATTGGTTGTTTTTGCGTCCTGGAAAGCCTGGCGCGCTTTCTTCGGAGCTTATTTGTTCGGCGGTATCACCATTATTCAATTACATGCGCAAGGGTTCGGGGTCGAGATCGCTCCGCAATTCCTGTCCATGTTACCTTATCTTGCCACCGTGGTGGTTCTTGTGCTCATATCACGGGACAGTTCACGGGCGAGACTTAGTGCTCCTGCTTGTTTGGGCAGGAGTTTCCACGCTTCAGGTTAACGTAAAAAAAATTAAATATCTTAAACGGAGGAAAACGATGAATTCAAAACGTCTATTTTTAGGAGCTCTTTTAGCGGCCGCTATGGTCGTTGGTGCTTCCGCTGGTTATGCGGCAGAGAAAAAAACCAAGGTCGGTTTTGTCTATGTTGGCCCAATTGGTGACCACGGCTGGTCGTATCAACATAATGTTGGGCGCATGGCGATTGCCCGGACATTTGGCGATCAGGTTAAAACCACTTATGTGGAATCTGTGCCGGAAGGCGCTGATGCCGCCCGGGTGATCACTAAATTGGCGCGCACGGGCCACAAGCTGATCTTCACAACGTCTTTTGGCTATATGAACCCGACATTGAAAGTTGCCAAACGGTTCCCGAAAGTAAAATTTGAGCACGCCACAGGTTTCAAACGCTCTAAAAACGTTACGACCTATTCAGCTCGTTTTTATGAGGGCCGTCACGTTGTTGGCTTGATAGCTGGTAAAATGACCAAATCCAACATCCTGGGTTATGTCGCCTCTTTTCCAATTCCGGAAGTGATCCGGGGCATCAATGCGACGATTATCGCGGCTCGCTCGGTGAATCCAAATATTAAAATTAAAGTTGTTTGGGTGTCTTCCTGGTTTGATCCAGGCAAGGAAGCCGATGCGGCAAAAGCTCTAATTGCCCAGGGCGCTGACATTATTATGCAGCACACTGATTCGCCAGCGCCATTGCAGCAGGCCCAAAAGAATAAAGTTTGGGCCGTTGGTCAGGCGTCTGATATGGTTTCCTTTGGTCCCAAAGCCCAGTTGACAGCTATCATCGATAATTGGAACGCCTATTATATCCGGCGCACCAAAGCTGTGCTCGATGGTACCTGGAAATCCCAGGATACGTGGGGTGGCTTTAAAGCTGGCATGGTCTCGATGGCACCTTACAACAAAGCCATTCCAGCAGATATTGTCGCCTTGGCGGAAAAAGCCAAGAACGGTATTATTGCTGGTACGGTCCATCCGTTCGCCGGCCCGATTAAAAACCAAGCAGGCAAAATCGTTGTGCCGGCTGGTAAAAATGCCGATGACGGCATGTTGTTAGGTATGAACTTCTACGTCGAAGGCGTTGACGGTACTATACCGAAATAAGCAGACTTTTGTTGCGGGGACCCGGTTTTTGGTATCGGGTCCCGCCAACTTTACTTTTTTTTAAAAGAAGAAAACTTCGCCATGTCAGCAAACCCTGACATAAAAGCTCCGCTTGCCTTGAAGGGGCGAGTCTTAACCTTCAATGACGTCCGAGATCCCGGTCAATATGATTATTGGGAAAAGGGCTGTGTTGTCCTTGAAAATAGTCATATCAGTGCGGTTGGAGAGGCTGGAGCGGTTGCCATCCCAGATGCGGCCAAAGTGATCGATTGTGGCGATGATTTGATCTTACCCGGATTTATCGATGGTCATGTCCATTATCCTCAGATGAGTGTCATTGCGTCTTACGGTGCCAAACTTATTGACTGGCTCAACGCTTATACATTTCCGGAAGAAGCAAAATTTTCCGACGAGACATACGCCAAAACCGCCGCAAAGTTATTTTTGGCTGAGTCGCTCAGAAATGGCTATACCACGAACGCCGTCTTTTGCACTACTCATCCTGAATCAGTTGATGCGTTCTTCACCGAAGCTGAGCGGGTAGGATTGCGCATGATGGCCGGTAAAGTCCTGATGGATCGGCACGTACCGGATAACCTATGTGATACCGCTCGGTCAGGCTATGAGCAGTCGAAAGCCTTGATCAAGAAATGGCATGGCAAGGGTCGTAACCTTTATGCGATCACGCCCCGCTTTGCACCAACTTCGACTCCCGAGCAATTGGAAGTCGCCGGCGCACTTTATCGGGAAAGCGATGGCGTCTATGTGCAATCCCACGTCTCCGAAAATATCGATGAAATTAATTGGGTCGCGGAACTTTTCCCGGAGGCTGATTCTTATTTGGATGTTTATAACCGTTTCAATCTCTTAGGGCCCAGAACGCTTTATGGTCACGGCATTCATTTTTCTGACACTGATATCGCGATGGCGGTTGAGACTGATACGTCAATTGTTCATTGCCCGACCTCGAACCTATTTTTAGGCAGTGGCCTGTTTGAATATGAAAAACTAAATAATGCCGGCGCAAGGTTGGCGCTCGGCACGGATGTCGGTGGCGGCACTAGCCTCTCGCCCTTTGCGACGATGAAAGCGGCTTATGAAATTGCGCAATTTAGGGACTATTCTCTGTCGCCTTTTGCTGCGTTTCACCTACTGACTTTAGGGGGCGCCCGAGCGTTGCATCTCGATGATAAGGTTGGTCGTCTCGCTCCTGGCTATGAAGCTGATCTCACTGTGCTTAATTTAAATTCAACGGACCTTATTCACCACCGCTTGCAAAACGTTGACAGCCTCGCCGATATATTGTTTGCCCAGATCGTGCTCGCTGATGATCGCGCTATTCGCGCAACTTATGCCAATGGTTTTGAGGTCTATAAGAGAGACGAATGATAAGAAATTTACTGATCGTTTGTGAGTCTATTTTTCTATGTTTAGGGGTTTATCTACCACTCGCTACTATTGATGAATTTTGGATTATATCTTCAGAGTTTTCGATATTAAGTTTATCTGAAAAACTGCTTATAGAAAACGAGTGGACACTAGGTCTACTCGTATTTTTATTCGGGGTTATTTTCCCAATATTTAAAATTATCACTCGCCTTTTTTATATTAAAATTTTTGAAAAATTTAATCTACATCGCTTTTCGATGGTAGATATTTTTCTTTTAAGTTTTCTTGTTTTCATGGGAAAATTATCGAGGTTCTTTGAAATTGAATTACTAATTGGATTTTACTTTCTTCTCTTGTCTATATGTGTTGGATATATTCAGATCATTTTTTCAAGGGTAATTTTTAGAAAATGAGAATTATTCAATACTGAGAGTAGTTTGGTTCGTACAACCTGGTATCTGAATATTTCACTGTACAGGTTATCATGGTTAACGGACGTTACTAGAACTTTTCAAAAAAACTAAAATAAAGAGCGGTGTCCCCCCGTCAGCGCCTATGGCACTAAATTGTAGTATTTGATAAGCGAACAGCGGAAAAAGGCAACTTATATCGCCAAGCTTGATGAATTTGTCGCCTTAAATAGTTGGTATTTTTCCGGATAAAACCTGCATTTCATGATGGAACCTGAAACCTCATTGCATTGGTAACGGTGCACGATTCTATTGCGGGAGGAGTATTTTTGTCTAAATGGTG
>CAJWIB010000273.1 GCA_913041095.1 uncultured Rhodospirillaceae bacterium
TGGTATCCCCAAGGGGAGTCGAACCCCTGTTTCCGGCGTGAGAGGCCAGCGTCCTGGGCCACTAGACGATGGGGACACTCATTTCTGCAACTACTCAACACTTCACAGTTTTTGGGAAGACCTAATGGTAACTTTCCAGTCGGGTTTAATGTAATCAGATAAAACATTTGATGCAATATCATGGCCGGAAAAAGTTGTGATCTCGACATTGGTAGCGCTTCGATTGCCCATTTGGGATAGGGCTGTCCGGCGGTTCGCCGCCGTCCTACTCCGCCGCCGTTTCCACTGTCTCTTTGGCGCGTTTCTTAATTTCGGAATAGGTATAGAGGCTAATCGTTACGATCAGGAGTGCCATCGAACTCAACCCCAGTGACCAGTGGATGCCGATCAGTTCGGCACCAAAGCCGACGGTAACGCCACTAAAGGTAATGAGGCCAAGGCTCGAAGACGAATAAAGGCCGATCACCCGGCCCCTAATTTCTACTGGGGCCCGGAGCTGTACCAAGGTCTGTGTCATCGATTTATAGGAAAGTTCGAGAAAGCCCGCTGCAAACAATAAAATAAGAGCGAGATAAAAATTGGTGGCGAAAGCAAAGCCGCCCATCAAGATGCACCAGATGATGACTTGCCGGAAAGCCGTCCGCGCTTGCGGTAGCATCAGGCTTTTCATTTCCAAGATAATGCCTGCCGCCAAAGCGCCGGCAGCACTCGCTGTCAACAGCGCGCTATAGAAAAAGGTTGCTTCAGTCGCGCCCAAGTCCCGGGCAAAGCCAGGCATCAGCGGCTGATAGGTGTTGCCGACGAGCAGCGAAGCCGCCCCTGCTAGCAGAGTCATCGAGACAATCACCCGGTTACCGGCGACCTCCTTGAAGGTCTGAATAATATCGGCAAAGCCTTTAATCGCGCGCGGTGGCGGCGCGGCATGGTCAATATCACCGATCTTCCGGCGATAAGCATGGCCATAAGGTGCTTTTGTCAGCCACAGTACATAGGGCAGGTAAATCGCGGCATTTATAATGATGCCCCAGGCGGGGCCGACTAACAGCAAAAGCCCGCCGCCAATCGCCGGGCCCATTAATACGCCGAGCGTACGTGACGTCGCCGACAATCTGACGCCGCTTTGCAGTTGTTCGTTGCCAACGATGTCGTGGACCATCATATTAGCGGCCGGTCCCCAGAACACCCCGGCAACACCATGAATGATCAGCAGCACAACCGCATGCCACATTTCAAGCGTGTCCGTGTAAAACAAGAATCCCCAGGCCAGCGATACCAGGATAAATAGAATAAGACCCAATTGGATGACTCGCCTGGGATCGAACTTATCGGCCAGTGCGCCGGCATGGATCGAGAACAACAGGAACGGCACCCAATGAGCAATCACGGCAAAACCTGCAAGCACCGGTGATTCAAACTTTTCGAAAATCACCCAGTAGCTGATGACGTGCTCGATGTTGTCGGCCATCATGCCCAGTGCGGCGCAAACAAAAAAAGCGCGGAATCCCGGATGGCGAAGAGCAGCAAAGGATTTTGGAGATTGATCCGGGGGTTGGGCCGGTGTTTCAGCTTGGGTCATTTAGTTCAGTTCCCAGAATAGTTCTATTTTTGTCGTCGTTATGCTCAATCTTATAAAGATTTTAAGGTGGTACAGAAAGACGAGAATTCCTGATTAAAGGCAAATTGGAGGCGGGACTTGCCCTCCCTTCTCCGCTACAGTCACAAAAAATTACGTTTTAGAAAATGGAGTAATACGATGATTTATGCCCTCGGCGATTTTGAACCAAGCTATGCCAGCGACACCCATTGGATCGCTGACAGCGCTAATCTGGTGGGTAACATTTACATTGGGGAGGAAGTCAATATCTGGTGGAACGCGGTGTTGCGCGGCGATAACGAACCGATCGTTATTGGCGATCGCTCGAACATTCAGGACGGCAGCGTACTGCATACCGATCCCGGCTTTCCCTTAACCGTCGACACCAATGTCACGGTTGGTCATATGTCCATGCTGCATGGCTGCGAGATCGGTGATGGCTCCTTGATCGGTATTGGCAGCACGGTGCTGAACGGTGCCAGGATAGGTAAAAACTGTCTGATTGGTGCGCATTCACTGATCACCGAAGGTAAAGAAATTCCTGATAATTCACTGGTCATGGGCTCACCCGGCAAGGTCATTCGCGAGCTGGATGCTGCACAGATTGCAGGTTTAAAAGAAAATACCGACGGCTATGTCGAGCGGGCTAAATACTACGCTAAGGAATTGCGCCAAATTGGGTAAATGGAGGTAATGATGTCTCTTAAAAAAGCGAGCACGGCTCTTGCGCGGTTTACCGTACTAGATCTCACCCGGGTGCGTTCTGGTCCAACGGCCATCCGCCAGCTCGCCGATTGGGGCGCCAACGTCATCAAGGTAGAAATGCCGGAGAAGGCGGATAAGTCTCTCTTGGGTGGCCCGCGTGAGGGGTCCGATTTTCAGAATCTCCATCGCAATAAACGCAGTCTCACCCTAAATCTCAAATCAGATCAGGGCGTAGAGATATTTAAAAAGCTGGTCACCAATGCGGATGTCGTCGTTGAAAATTTTCGGCCTGATGTCAAAACACGCCTCGGTATCGACTATGATAGTTTGAAAGCCTTAAACCCGAAATTGGTTTATGCCAGCATATCCGGCTTTGGTCAGGATGGCCCCTATAAAGACCGGCCCGGCTTCGATCAAATTGCCCAGGGTATGGGCGGGCTGATGTCGATCACCGGTTTGCCCGGCCAAGGGCCGGTGCGGGCCGGCATCCCTATCGCCGATCTGACTGCCGGGCTGTTTTGCGCCCAAGGCATCATGATTGCGTTGTTAGAGCGCGAAGCCTCCGGCGAGGGCCAGTGGATTCAAACCTCCCTGTTGCAAGCGCAAGCCTTCATGCTGGATTTTCAGGCCTCGCGCTGGCTGGTTGATCAGGACGTGCCCGATCAGGCCGGCAATAATCACCCAACAATTATTCCCATGGGCGTGTTTGAGACCGCTGACGGACATATGAATATTGCCGCTGGTGGGAAAGCGATCTGGCGGCGGTTCTGCGCGGCGACGGAACTAACCGAACTGCTTGACCATCCGGATTATGCCAAGGCAGCTGATCGCTCAATCAACCGCGATGCCTTAAACAAAATCATCGAAGCTAAGACCAAACTGCAAACAACCGATCATTGGGTGCAATTTCTAAATGACAACGGCGTGCCCTGCGGCGAGATCAACACCATCGATCAAGTGTTTACCAATCCGCAGGTAAAGCATCTCGGCCTTGCACAGAAAATTAACTCGACCGAGCGCGGTGAGATCGAACTGGTCGGCCAGCCGATTGATATGAGCCGGACTCCGAGCAAGCTGGCTGAACCACCGCCAACCTGTGGTGAGCATACCGATGAAGTGCTCGCTGATATTGGCTATAGCGTTGAGGAAATTGCCCGGTTGCGGGAGGCTGAGATCATTTAGCCTAACCGTCTAGAATGAACCGTACAGGCTGTGTTGGTTAAAAACTCAACGGCAGCCCGGCATTTTTTGAGGTTTGGCATTTTAATAATATGAGTTGCCACCGAACCCGCCATCTGCACCATATATACCCCGGGCTCTTTTATCGCCGCCAAGCGGGGCGGTGGTTCGGGTTTACGCACCAGTTTAAACTGGAAATAGGCGATATTACCGGAGTTATTTTCCGCTTCGATTAAGGTTTGATATTCACCTAACGGCACATGCAATTTTTTGGTAAATACGTGGGGGCGCATTGGGATGGGAGTGCCGTTAATTTTAAGCGAGGCAATGCCATTGGTATCTTCAGCTATGCCGCGGTCGGTAACCGGTGATGAGAAAGAGTGCAGACGGTCATTGGTGACGTGAAAAACCTTCAGCAACGGAGCCACGCGATCGGTCAGCAAATGATCTTCGGTGATGCAGGTCAGGCGCACCGGTATCCAGTAATCCTTGGGCGCGGTCTCATATTTATCATCCGCATCGACGGTGAGTTCTTCGTCTTTCGGTGAATTT
>CAJWIB010000274.1 GCA_913041095.1 uncultured Rhodospirillaceae bacterium
CACCTTCACCTTCACCTTCACCTTCACCTTCACCTTCACCTTCACCTTCACCTTCGGTTTTTTCTTCACCATCTTCGTCTTTATCTTCTTCCGTCTCTTCTTTAACTGCCGGGGCGGCGGCGGCGATTTGATTTTCAACCTCCTCGCCTTCCTCATCCTCTTCACCTTCCGGCTTGATGGCCGTGGCATCTTCCTTGGGAGCCGTGGCATCTTCCTTGGGACCGGAAAAAGTTGCATCAAGGTCAATGATATCCCTGAGTAGCATATTTTCCTCGTCGAGGTCTTTGCGCCATTGAAGCAAAGCACGGATGGTCATGGGACTTTCGACAATACCACCGATCATCATTTCACGGCCAGCTTCAATCCGTTTGGCGAT
Source organism: uncultured Rhodospirillaceae bacterium (assembly GCA_913041095.1). Classification (GTDB taxonomy): domain Bacteria; phylum Pseudomonadota; class Alphaproteobacteria; order Rhodospirillales; family UBA2165; genus TMED23. Next base: position 377 of record CAJWIB010000274.1, read on the forward strand.
GGCGATTTCACCTTCGCGGGACAACAGCTCGACGCTGCCCATTTCGCGTAAATACATCCGTACCGGATCATCGGAGCGGCCAACATCACTTTCATTGACATTACCGGTAGTGGATTCTCTTTCTTTCTCCTTAGTACTAGCAGCAGCGTCACTCGACTCTTCGCTGTCTTCGCTCTCAACAACATTAACACCTGCTTCTGACAGCATCGACATGGTGTCTTCAATTTGCTCGGAGGAAACTTTCTCGGGCGGTAAGGCAGCGTTCAATTCATCATAGGTGACAAAACCGCGCTCTTTGCCCTGCGCGATCATTTTCTTTACCGCGGCATTGATTGTATCCAAAAGGGGGCTGTCGTTAGATTCGCCCTGTGCTTGTGGTTTTTCCGCTGTAGCAGCTGCAGTCTTGGTGGCCATTCAAACCCCGCTTAGAGCCCCAGCTAAAATGGTCGGCTCAAAAATTTCAGAATGCGGTTGTCCGCTTTCAAGTTCCCAATACGTTGGTGTTTCCCATCCCTCTCGATTTACGCGCTCTTGGCGTCACCAAAATTCGATGGATTCTCCTCCGCATCCTCTTTTTGCGTTGCCGTCTGTTTTAAGGCTTTGAGTAACTCAAACGCTTCCGGTGTCGGATTTTCAGCAAGTTCCTCCTCAACGGCTCGAATTTCCTCAAGCAGTTGGTTACGGTGGAACAGCCGAAGCGTTTGCTCCCAGCCTTTCCTGGCGACATCACTATGTTCATCTGGCCGGGCGAAATGGGCGTGGTTTATAACCTGTCGGCTCAAAAGGCCGTTCATCAGCTTGGAAAACCCGGTATCTATTAAATGGTCCTGCAGAGCCTGAAATTCAAGTCCTGAGGACGAAGCCAGAGTCTTTAATACTTCTTGACGTAACTTGTCAAGATCTGAGGCGCTAAATTCAAGGCTTCCAAGCTGTTCGCCGATGGTATCAAACAGCTCGGGATGATTGATTAAAGTGGCAACTAATATGGCTTGTTGTATCCAAATTGTGTCAATTTGCGCAGAAACACCTGATTTTTCGGCCATTTGCACCGAAGGTTTCTGCCGTTCGTAGCGTTTGGTTCCCTGTTTGGCACCCTGTTTTGGCTGATTCTTGAGAAATTCATCCCAGAGTCGACTTTTAAACGTATTTAGATAATATTTTTGTACCGTCTCGTTGTTTATGCGTTTGGTAGACTCGCGAAGACGTTTTTCGAAACCGGCCTGGTCTTCCGGCGTGATTAGGCGATGCCCGTGGGTTTCCAGCCGCCAGATTATTTCAGATAACGGCACTGCTTGAGCTAATACTTCTTCGATTGCTTGCGCGCCCTTGGCTTTAATCAGACTGTCCGGGTCTTCACCTTCCGGCAAAGTGACAAAGCTTAAACTTTTTTCCGGCTGGAGGATCGGCAAAGTGCGCTCGGCGGCTCGACCGGCAGCTCGTTGACCGGCAGTATCACCATCAAAACACAACACCGGTTCCGAAACCACCCGCCACATCAGTTTGATCTGATCTTCGGTCAGCGCCGTGCCCAAAGGCGCCACCGCGTGTTTGAAACCTGCCTGATGGAGCGCAATGACATCGGTATAGCCTTCGGTAACGAGGATGGTGCCGGTTTGGCGCGCCGCTTCCACGGCCTGGCGAAAAGCATAAAGATTATAGCCTTTATGGAACAATGGGGTTTCTGGCGAGTTGAGATATTTCGGCTCACCCACACCTAATATCCGCCCGCCGAAAGCAATGATGCGACCCCGCCGGTCGGTGATTGGGAACATCACCCGGCCCCGGAACCGGTCATAGGGCGAGCGGGAGGGATCATCCGGCTGGATCAACAGCCCAGCTTCGATCATCAACTGATCGGAAATATTTTCACGCGCGAGTGCCGCCTTGAGCCCGCCCAGATTATCAGCGGCGAAGCCCAAGTGGAAATGTTCGATCGAGTTTTCCGTTATGCCGCGATTTAAAAGATAATCCAACGCATCTTTACCTTCCGGCATACGCAGCTGCTTTTCATAATAAGCACACGCCGCTACCATAACATCATAAAGACCTTTGGCGCGCTCTTGGCGCTGACGTTCTTCAGGCGTCTCAACCGGAATTTCCAAACCTGCTTCAGTAGCCAGCCGCTCCACCGCTTCTGGGAAGGACAGGTTGTCGGTTTTCATGACAAAATCAAAGACGCTGCCATGTTCGCCGCAACCGAAGCAGTGGTAAAAGCCTTTATCTTCGTTGACGGTGAAAGACGGTGTTTTCTCATTGTGGAATGGACACAACCCGGTATGCTCGCGGCCTTTCTTGACCAGGCGCACACGCCGCCCAACCACTTCAGCCAAGCCAATTCTGTTCTTTACTTCGTCCAAAAAACGAGGTGAAAAAGCCATACCACTCCCAATATTACGTTGCCAATAATAGCGGAGATGATGGTATAAGAGGAGACGCTAATTTGACTAATTTTCCCCGTTTTCAATATGTTATCCACAAGTGATTAAAAACCGCTACCTCGTCACCCCGGACTTGATCCCGGGTGACGATTTAAATGAATGAAGTCTCCGTGTTCTCTGTGAACTCTGTGGTGAATTCCCGCTTTTCCTTAAGCGTCAACTCGCTTATCACTAGGCCATGATCGAGCTTATTGCGGCTATCGTTGTTTTTATCCTGACCCATGTCATTCCCACCTACGGCAAGTTGCGCCAGGGGCTGATTGAACGGCTCGGCAAGCGACTTTATTTCATTCTATATTCGATCCTGAGCTGGAGCGTCATTGTCTGGCTCGGCTTTGCTTTTATCGGCGCGCCCTATATCGAGCTCTGGGGGCAGCCGGACTGGACCCGCTGGGTGCCTCTGCTCGGCATGCCAATTTCCTGTATATTGTTTATCGGCGGCTTACTGGCAAGCAACCCATTGTCGCTCGCCATCGGCAAAAGAAAATTCTACCCCGAGCAACCCGGTATCATCGGGCTCAGCCATCATCCGGTGATGATGGCCTTCGCGCTGTGGGCGCTACTGCACATAGTCCCCAATGGCGATGCCGCCTCGGTGTTATTATTCGGCCTGCTGATGGCGTTGAGTTTTTATGGACCCTATGCGCTCGATAAACGCAAAAAGCAAAATCTCGGTGAGGAAGAGTGGCAACGGTTGGCTGCTTCAAAAGGCAATCTATCAGGAAGTAACGGTTGGGTGCCGGGTCTTTTTGGCGGCACCGCGTTTTATCTTTTGCTAATATGGGGTCATGAATGGGTGATCGGCGTCTCACCACTCCCTTAATAGAGAAACCAACATGACCGGAATAGTGAGCCACCTACTAATCGCCATGGTCTTTTTTTTCGTCAGCCACATCGTGATGTCGAGTCTGCCGGTAAGAACTCCCATCATTCAGAAGATCGGCGAGTAAAAAATCAAGGGTCTCTACTCGCTCATTGCCATCGCTGAAATGTCGTGGGTGATCACTGCCTATAACAATGCGCCGGCGGAAATCTACTGGAAGCCGCATAACACCTTTCAACATTTCACCCTCAGCTTGATGTTAATCACCATTATTTCGATTATCGCGGCACTTACGCCGATCAATTCAGACGAAAGAACGGATGGGCCGCAAGGCATCTACCGGGTCACCCGTCA
>CAJWIB010000275.1 GCA_913041095.1 uncultured Rhodospirillaceae bacterium
CTAGTACGAAGGCATTGCCCAGAGTTTATATTACAACTGGTCCGGAGGTGGGTAAAGGACGTGGCGCATGTGAGTGATGGCGTGAGTTTTATGAAATGCTGGCTGACGGCGCGCTAGCAGGACGTAGAATCCCAACTCAGCCATAAAGTGTTACCTCTCCAAAGACCTCCAATGGACATGGTGACGAAATGTATTTCAAGCCACAACAACTTCCCATTGCTGCCACAATTCCGTCATCAAAGTGGGATTATTATGCACTAGGCTTCACAACGATTGTGATCGCTAATCGTATTATTAAACGGGGAGTTACTTGATGAATAAATTGTGGGTCGTCGCTGCATCCTTCATTGGTGCCATTTTTCTGATCTGGCAATTTACCTACAACAATGAAAATTATTTCCCCAACTATCAGAAAAACCACGTCTACGGCCCCTTAAAATAAACTCAGTTGTAAAAAATCCTAATAAGATTTGCTTGGCTTATCGAAATATTTTCTGTGATCACCGGTCTATTCATAAGTCTAATGATTGCTGCCACAACCTATAAAAATGTCTAACATCAACGCCCTTAGGACATATTGAGGGGTTTTCATAAAGAAGGATTTCTGGTTTATCGTGTACCCTGAGTATACAATAGAAAGAAATTACCATGTCACTTCCCGCAAAAATGTCAGCAATTGATATTAAAGAGCCCGGTGGTCCGGAAGTTTTAGTTCCGGTAACGGTACCGATGCCGACTATTGGGCCTGAGGAAATTCTCATCAAAAATGAGGCGGTCGGCGTAAACCGGCCGGATGTTGCGCAGCGCACTGGTCACTACCCGGTGCCGCCGGATGCTAACCCGTTGCCGGGCTTGGAAATTGCCGGTGAAGTTGTGGCGGTTGGTGATAAAGCGAGTGACTGGAAAATCGGCGATAAAGCGATGGGGCTGACCCATGGCGGGGCTTATGCGGAATATACGGCAGTCCATCATTCCCACTGTTTGCCGTGGCCCAACGGCTACGATGCCCAAATGGCGGCGGCGATCCCAGAAAATTTTTACACGGTCTATTACAACGTTTTTATGCGTTCCGATCTGAAGGTAGGGGAGTATTTTCTGGTTCATGGCGGCAGTAGCGGTATCGGTTTAGCTGCTATTCAATTGGCTAAAGCCAAGGGCGCCAAAGTAATTACGACAGCAGGGTCAACCAAAAAATGTCAATTTTGTCTCGATCAAGGCGCCGACAAAGCGATCAATTACAAAGAGGAAGATTGGGCGGAGATCGCCAAGGATTTCACGGAGGGTCATGGCATTGATGTAGTTTTAGATATGGTAACGGGTGATTATGTCCAAAAAGAAATCGATATCATGGCCCGGGACGGCCGCATTGCCTTAATCGCTTTTTTGGGTAGCCCGAAAGCCGAGATCAATTTTGGCCCGGTGTTGCGTGACCGGCTGACAATTTCCGGCTCGACGCTCCGGCCTCAAACGACCGGGGAAAAAGCGTTGATAGCATCGAACCTCCAGCGTGACTTTAGTGCAGATATGGATGCCAGCAAGATTAAGCCGCATATCTATAAAACCTTTCCGCTTGAACAAGCCTCCGATGCTCATGCGCTGATGGAAAGCAGCGCGCATATGGGCAAAATCATTCTAACAATCGGTTAAGCTGGGGGGGCTCAAATGATTGATAAGACAGTTGCGACAATTGAGGAGGCGGTTGCCGGTATTCAGGACGGCGCCACTTTGATGGTCAGTGGCTTTGGTGAAGCCGGTGCCCCGGTTCAACTCATGGAAGCGGTTATTGAGCAAGGCGCCAGTGATCTCACGGTAATCTCTAACAATGCCGGTGAGGCCTATCATGGTCTGGCAAAATTGGTGCAGGAAAAGCGTGTCGCCAAGGTAATTTGCTCTTTTCCGACAGCGGCAAAAAAGGCTGTCATTAAAGACCTCTATGCCGCCGGTGAAATCCAACTTGAGATTGTCCCGCAAGGTACACTCAGCGAACGTATTCGAGCTGGTGGTGCCGGGATCGGCGGCTTTTATACACCGACTTCATTCGGCACTAAGCTTGCCGAGGGTAAGGAAATCCGGCAATTCGACGGTCAAGACTATGTGCTTGAGTTTCCGTTATTTGCCGACTTTGCTTTTATCAAAGCCTATCAGGCTGACCGCTGGGGTAATCTCACATACGATAAATCGGCCCGCAATTTTGGTCCCTCGATGGCGATGGCGGGGAACACCACGGTGGTGCAGGTTAACAAAATAGTTAAGCTTGGTGAGCTTGATCCGGAAAGCGTCGTTACCCCCGGCATTTTTGTCGACCGGGTGGTTAAACTCGATTCACCAAATCTTATTTCGGATTGAGGTATGGCTAATGTTGTGCTCGTTCATGGCATGAGAGCAGGCGGCTGGCTGTGGCACGAGGTTACCAATCAAATCTGCAATGCCGAGCATAAATTTTTCACCCCGACTTTGACCGGACTTGGCGTGCGGGCGCATTTATTGACGGCTGATATCAACCTTGAAACCCACATCATGGATATACTCAAGCGTTATTGACTGTGAAGAATTGACCGATGTCGTATTGGTTGGGCACAGTTATGGTGGCATGGTGGTCACTGGTGCTGCGGATCACCAATTTTCCAGAGCTGATACGCTGATTTATTTGGATGCCTTTTTGCCGGAAGATGGTCAATCGGTGATGGATCTTCAGCCACCGGATCGCTTCGTCTATTATAACGAAATTGCCAAGGAAAAAGGCGATGGCTGGCGCATCCCCACGCCACCGGCAGAGTTCTAAAAACTTACCGATTCTGAAGACATTGCTTAATTTGACCGGCGCAAAGTGGATCACCCGCTGGCCGCCCTCAAGCAGCCGGTTCAACTGACTAATCCGCGGCCTGAAAAACGGGCCTATGTCTGGGCCTCGGGCTTTACGCCAAGTCCGTTTGAGAAATTCTCTGCTGCCTGCCGGGAAGATGACAGCTGGCGCTACCGGGAAATTGATAGCGGCCATCAAATGATGATGTCTCATCCGGTTGAGGTGGCCTAAAAATTACAGAAATTGACACAGTATGGCAGCGTGACTTGAAGTGTCTCGTTCTATAGATTAGCCGTCATGACTGACGATAAAATTTTGCAAGATACACACGCCCATCCCAACATCAGCATGGGCACCGCCTATCTGATAATTGCGATAACGGTGCTGCTGTGGGCAATCGGCTTAATTATTGCGCGGGACGTGCATGATGAAATTCCGCTTATTGGCCTGACCTTTTGGCGCTGGGTTCTGGCGATTGCCGTTCTGCTGCCTTTTGTTATTAAAGATGTGTTGAATAATTTGGACATTATTCACCAACATTGGCGGACTTATTTCACGCAAGGCACATTCATGGTCGGTGGCGGCGCACTTCTAACCACCTCACTAAATTTTACCACCGCAATAAACGCTTCTTTGGTCAACTCGTCGCAGCCGGCTCTGACCGCACTGTTGACCTGGATAATCATGAAAGACCGGCTAAAAGGAGTTCAGTATCTTGGCATAGCCTCAGCAATTGCCGGTTTGATTTTTATGATTGCCAAGGCGGATATCACTACCCTGCTAAATCTTAAATTTAATATTGGTGACTTGATTGTCGTCTTAGCCATCCTATCCTATTCGATGTATGCGATTGGCCTGCGCAAACTTCCGCCTGGTCTAAGCACGTTTCCAACGCTTTTTGTTATTTTATTTTTTGGTATGTTCTCTCTGCTGCCCTTTTACATTGGCGAAACAATTTTAGTCCGCCCAGTGCCGTTTACCCTGCATACGTTCGTTATCGCGCTGATATTGGCGATCATCGTTTCGATTGCCTCACTGGCTTTGTGGAATAACGGTGTTCGTGTAGTCGGCCCCCACCGGGCAGCGGTGTTTGTCTGCCTGATGCCGGTCTATGGCTCGATCTTAGCGATGTCATTTCTCGACGAAGAGATATATTCCTATC
>CAJWIB010000276.1 GCA_913041095.1 uncultured Rhodospirillaceae bacterium
CAACCTTCATCTTACCCCCTTCTCTCAGCCCGCAAAGTGACCGATTAAATGATGAATCGCACTGCGTCCCATCGCAAGCATTGCTTCGTTGGATGACCCGCCGGTATGTGGCGTCGAGACTAAATTCGGTAGTTCAATCAACTCGCGATCATCGCTTGGTTCATTTTCAAAGACATCAATTGCCGCCCCGGCAATAGCGCCGCTGATCAGAGCCTGCTTTAAATCATCCTGGACGACGATTCCCCCGCGGGCACAATTAATAAAATAAGCGCTATCTTTCATTTGGCTAAAAACATCAGCGTTGAACAAGCCACGGGTTGTCTCATCAAGCGGTGTATGCACCGTAATAATATCAGCTTCAGCATATATTTCTTCTTTGGTTCGCTCAATCAGTCCATGAATTTGGTAGTAGTCGGACTGGCCAATGATATCGTTGACTAATATCTTACAGCCAATCGGCTTCAAAAGATCGGCAAGGTCTTTGCCGATAAAACCGACACCAATGATACCGACCGTTCGACCAGAAAGATCAAAACCACCATTTTTGATCCAGTCGTTATTGGCTACCAGATTACGGACTGAAAATAAAACATGACGGGACAACCCCAGCATAAAACAAAGCGTCATTTCAGCGACACAGCGACGATTGACGCCGCCGGTCCAACCAATCTTTACAGTATGTTTGTCAGCCGCCGCTTGGTCGATGTTATCCAAGCCAACACCATACTTAGCCGCAATTTGCAGATCGGGACATTGGGTTAGCACCGAGTCATTCACCGGTTCCAAGCCGACAACAACACCCGCAGCATCGCCAACAAAAGCCGCAAATGTTTCGGCATCGAAAACGACACCGTCTTCATTAAATTCAGCATTGGGAAACGCCGTCAAGAGCTCTTCCCGCAGCACCGGGTGTTTGGAAAAACTTTTAGACGAGACTTTTATTTTCGCGTTATGAGACATCGAATTCTAGGACTTTCCTGCTAACTCAGTTGCAGCTTCAATAATGTGCTGTGCTTCGACAAAATCCGGCCTTTCTGCCAGAGCAGCTCGATATCGCTCCTCCACATCGGTCCAATTCTCTTGCCTTTCGCAAGTTTGAGAATCGTTGAAGAGAGTTTCCGCTGAATCCACCATAAAACGTGTTTACCAATTACCCCATTGATAGGCAAGATAACTAAATTACCGTCTATATATGGCCATTTTAGTTGACTTACACCGACATTGCCCTCATTTAAGATATATGTAACGGCCACTGTCGTAAAAGCTACGTGACAGGTGCTTAAAGAAAGATCGACATGATGAGTATTCGGACCTGGATTTATACGATGCTAAATGGTGAACTCGTAGGCACAGATGAGTTTGGCAATCGCTATTACCGTGGGAAAGGTAAAAAACTACAAGGCCGCGAACGCCGCTGGGTAATTTATCAAGGCGAGGTTGAAGCGTCGAAAGTACCGTCGGAATGGCATGCCTGGCTGCATCATACGGTTACCGATCCATTGACCGAAGAAGCAGCGAAGTCGCGCTCATGGCAACAGGCGCATGTGCCGAATTTAACTGGCACGGCGCATGCGTATCGGCCCGCCGGCCATGAATTCAAAAGCGGTCAACGGGCGGCAGCAACGGGTGATTATGAGGCTTGGTCACCAAAGCAAACTCCGGATTAGAAATACAAAGAATAAATTGGTGTTTTAAATGAAGGAAGAAGTCTGACATATCACCGTTGGCCTGATCACTCTGATCGTGTTGGTGTTGGTTGGCAGTGTTCCTTTTCAAGCAGTCAGATCGAAACGCCAACCGGCGTCACCGTCAAAGCGGTTTTCAATCAGATAAATGGATTATCAAAAGGCGATGACGTCCACATGGGCAGCGGCGCCATTGGTGAAGTTACGAAACTTACTTTAGGCGACAGCTATTCCGCCGTCGTGCCGTTACGGAATGATCACAAAATTCAACTGCCTAATGATACGACTGCCGCCATTCATACCGATGGATTCTTCAGCCGTAAGTATATTGCTCTGGAACCCGGCGGTGACGAAGAATATCTCGCCACTGGTGTTGAAATTACCATGATCCAGGATTCGGTGGTGGTGCAGGATTTGCTCGAATTGATTATTGGTGAGGCGAAATCATTTTTCCCGTCACCAGCCACAAAGATGAAAGCGGCAAAGCTAAAAAAATTGTCGCAGGAATCTGAAATAGCTGGTTTTGTTGCTGTGCCGAGGTCATCCTGCTAAGTACTCTGTATGATTCATTTTCTAAAATCTGTCACTTTGCTGGTTACTTTGTTGGCATTTGGTGCAGCCAATGCCCAAGCTGAGCAATTTAATATAGCGATCTTGCAGGGGCTCGATAAGGTGACGGCTCGCGTCTCGACTTTTCCCGCTCCGATTGGCCAGACGGTGAAATTCGGAACGCTTGAGATTATCACCCGCACTTGTGATAAGCGTCCGCCGGAGGAAACACCTGAAAGTGCAGCCTTCTTAGATATTTGGGAAGTGCGTCCGGGAGAGCCAGCGGCGAGCGTCTATCGCGGCTGGATGTTTGCATCGAGCCCCGCGCTGGCAGCGATGGAGCATCCGGTTTACGACGTCTGGGTGCTTGATTGCAAAAATGCCGGAGATACGACGCCCAAATAAGGCGCCTAAGTAATCAGGCCAGCAGTTTTTCGATTTCTGCCCAATGGACCTCTTCAGAACCCTTGGTATTAAAATCCGCATCAACGGTCAAAGCGTTGTCCAGCAATTCGTGATAATTATCGCGCGGGATTTCTATCGCCCCTAAACTTTTAAGATGATCAGTAACAAATTGGGTATCCAAGAGGACAAAGCCGTCTTCATGCAACCGGGCGACGAGATGGACCAGGGCAATTTTGCTGGCATCGGTCTGGCGGGAGAACATGCTTTCACCAAAGAACACGCCTTTAAGTGTAATGCCATAGAGGCCGCCGACCAGTTCATCATCCAGCCAGCATTCAACTGTATGTGCATGTCCCATTTGGAAAAGCCGGCTATAGAGATGAATGATCTGAATGTTGATCCAGGTGTCGTAACGGTCAATAGTTGATTCAGCGCAGCCCTGAATAACTCCGGTGAAATCGGTGTCGTATTTAATGTCAAAGCGTTGTTGGCGGATACGCTTTTTCAAACTGCGTGATATATAGAGCCCATCAAGCGGAAATATCCCACGCATTTCAGGATCAACCCAAAATAGCTCGTAGTCGTCACGGCCTTCCGCCATCGGAAAAATACCTGCAGCATACGCACGCAAAATAATTTCAGGCGTTAGTTTAATCTGATCCGGGGTGTAGCTGTTAGAACCAGTCACTAAAATTTGCTCGTTATTTGTAGTTTGCTATCAAAGAAATAGGTATTTTTGCTTCAAAAACTAATAAATGCTGGGATTTATCAATAAATCTAAGCGATTAGTGTTTTCGCTGCTACCAGGGCCAGTTCATAACCTTTGCTGCCAAATCCGCAAATAACACCATTGGCCGCTTCCGAGATATAAGAATTATGACGGTATTCTTCACGCTGGAAGATATTGGAAAGATGAACTTCGACAACCGGTAGCCCAGCGGCACGCAAGGCATCCAAAAGCGCGATTGAGGTGTGGGTATAAGCACCAGCATTAATAATAACCGCAGCATGATCGACGCTGGCGATTTGGATCCAATCGACCAGCTCGCCTTCGCTATTGCTCTGACGAAAATCAATATTGAGCCCAAGCTCAACCGCTCGCGCTTGACACAGCCCTTCAATATCGGCGAGTGACAACTTACCGTAAACTTCCGGCTCACGGGTCTCCAGCATGTTTAAATTTGGGCCGTTCAATATCAATATTGAGTTCGTCATTGCTTACATTCCTTATACGCCCAGTTTTTACTACGAACCGCGTTTATGGCAACTCTAAACCACAGCGATGAACGAACTCTTAACCGATATTTC